>JAURIP010000009.1 GCA_030832695.1 Sediminibacterium sp.
ACCATTCTTTGGAACAGCTTCAAAATGGCCTTGCAAGAGTTAAGAGTCAATAAACTCCGTACTTTTTTATCCTTATTTGGCATCACCATTGGAATTTTTTGCATTATCGGGGTTTTAGCGACCATTGATAGTTTGCAAACAAAAATCAAAAGTGATTTATCGAGTTTTGGGAACAACACAATTTACATTGACAAATGGAGCTATGGCGGCGGCGGCGGGGAAGGCGATTATCCTTGGTGGAAATATATGAAGCGTCCAAGCATGAAAGTAAGCGAGATGGAAACGATTCAAAAAAAGAGTTATCTGGCTTCAAATATTGCGTTTTTTGTTTCCTCTACTCAGTCCTTTACTTATGAAGAGAACATATTAAAGGGGATAAGTATGTATGGAATCACTAATGATTTCAATAAAATTCAGGTCTTTAATATTGGTTATGGCAGGTACTTTAAGGATACTGACTTTGAGCGTGGTGTTCCTTTAGGTGTTATTGGTTATGAAGTAGCTTCGGAGTTATTTGGAAAGCCCGAAAAAGCTTTAGGAAAAATAGTTTCTTATAGAGGTCGTCGATTGGCCGTAATTGGAATTATTGAAAAGCAAGGTAGTTCCATGATTGGTGGTTTTGATTATGATAAGTCATGTATCGTTACCTATAATTATTTTGCTTCTGTATTTAATCCAGATAATTCAAGTCCCTATATCATGGTACAAGCTAAGCCAGGTATACCTTCTAAGGCTTTGCAGGATGAATTGAATGGGGTAATGCGTCAGTTAAGAAAATTAAGTCCAACACAGGAAGATAATTTCACATGTAATGATGTCGCGCAATTTAAAGATCAAATTGAAAGTGTATTTGGTTCTATTAATAAAGGAGGCTGGGCGATTGCAGGCTTGTCATTAATTGTAGGTGCTTTTGGTGTTGCCAATATTATGTTCGTAACCGTGAGAGAAAGAACCAGTCAAATTGGATTAAAAAAAGCAATCGGCGCCAGAAGCTCAACCATACTTTATGAATTTTTATTAGAGAGTGCTTTCTTATGTATTATTGGCGGATTGGTAGGATTGTTCTTGGTATGGATTTTAGCATTGGCCTTAAGTGCAGTGCTGCCATTTGCCATTACAATTGCCCCAAGTATTATATTTTTGGCACTATCCATATGTATAATTTTAGGGGTTATCGCGGGTATTATTCCGGCATCCATTGCTTCAAAAATGAATCCGGTAGATGCAATCAGATCAAAGTAAACATCGTATTTTTTTAAGCTTTATCTTCGCAGGGTGAACCAACCTATTACCATACTTGCTATTGAATCCTCTTGTGATGAAACAGCCGCATCTGTGATTGTGGATGGTAAAATTTTATCCAACTTTATTGCCAACCAAACCGTACATGAAAAATATGGGGGCGTAGTACCTGAGTTAGCGAGTAGGGCACACATGGAAAATATTGTTCCTGTGGTGGATGCAGCATTAAAAAAAGCTTTTCCCGAATTAGCGCGCACGGAACAACTAGCGCAATTAAATGCTATTGCATTTACCCAAGCGCCTGGACTTATTGGTAGTTTATTGGTGGGCGCACAATTTGCAAAATCATTGGCATTAGCATTAAATATCCCACTTATCGCCGTGCATCATATGCAAGCGCATGTGTTGGCAAATTTAATTGATGACCCCAAACCCAATTATCCTTTTTTATGTTTAACAGTGAGTGGTGGTCATACGCAAATTGTAAAATGTAACAGTGCTTCGGAAATGCATATTTTGGGTGAAACTATTGATGATGCTGCAGGAGAGGCCTTTGATAAAATTTCAAAATTATTAGGACTTCCTTATCCGGGCGGCCCAGTTTTAGATAAATTAGCACAAGTGGGGAATCCAAAAGCTTTTGTTTTTGCAAAGCCTCAGGTACCCAATTTAGATTTTTCATTCAGTGGTTTAAAAACCAGTGTGTTGTATTTTTTACAAAAACAATCTCCTGAATTTATCCAGGAAAATTTAAATGATTTGTGTGCATCTGTGCAATTGACCATTATTGAAATTTTACTTAAAAAGCTAAAAAAAGCGATGCAGGAAACCGGGATCAAGGAAGTTTGTATTGCTGGTGGCGTCAGTGCCAATAGCGGACTTCGTAAAGCCATGGAACAATTAGGGAAAGACACTCATTCAGCTATCTTTTTACCCAAATTTGAATATTGTACCGATAATGCGGCAATGATTGCTATAACAGCTCATTTTAAGTACATCGCGGGTAGTTTTGAGCCATTGACCACATCGGCTTCTGCTAGGTCAAGTTGGGCTTAAACTTAATGAAGCAGGTTTAAAAAATTCAAATTAACTTTGCAACCTCAAAATAGATCAAAAAATGATTAGTGCTAGAAACGTCACTTTGGCTTATGGTAAGCGAGTTTTATTTGATGAAGTAAATGTAAGCTTCACCAAAGGGAATTGCTATGGTATCATCGGGGCCAACGGTGCAGGTAAATCTACCTTTATTAAAATATTAAGTGGCGAAATTGAACCGAATAAAGGGATGGTTGAAATTACCCCTGGGGAAAGAATGGCGGTATTGAAACAAAACCAATTTGAATTTGACGAGCAAACCGTTTTGAATACCGTTATGCAGGGCCATAAGCGCATGTGGGATGTGATGCATGCCAAAGATGCTTTATATGCTAAGGAAGATTTTACCGAAGAAGATGGATTAAAAGCTGGGGAATTAGAAGCAGAATTTGGCGAAATGGGTGGCTATGAGGCGGAAAGTAATGCGGCTAGTTTATTGAGTGACTTAGGAGTGAAGGAGGATATGCACCAAAGTTTAATGAAAGATATTCCAAGCAATTTTAAATTGCGTGTGTTGTTAGCGCAATCGCTTTTCGGTAATCCTGATATTTTATTATTGGATGAGCCTACGAATGGTTTGGATATTGAAACGATTGGTTGGTTAGAGAATTTTTTAGCCGATTACCAAAACATCGTATTGGTGGTGAGTCACGATCGTCACTTTTTAGATACCGTATGTACGCATGTGGCTGATGTGGATAGATCAAAAATTAAAACCTTTTCAGGTAACTATACTTTCTGGTACGAATCATCTCAATTGATGGCGCGTCAAATGAATGATAAAAATAAAAAGAATGAAGACAAGCGTGCTGCTTTATTAGATTTCATTGCACGTTTCTCTGCGAATGCAAGTAAGAGTAAGCAAGCCACTTCAAGGAAGAAAGCCTTGGAAAAATTAACCATTGAGGAGATTGAGCCATCGAACAGAAAGTACCCTGGTATTATATTTCAGCCATTGCGTGAAGTGGGGAATCAAATTTTAAATGTAGAAAAATTAAGGAAAGAAGTAGATGGTCGTGTGTTATTTAAAGATGTTTCTTTTTCAGTAAGTAAGAATGATAAAATTGCTTTTTTAAGTAAGGATGCATTAGCGATTACTTATTTCTTTGAAATTATTAATGGCAAAGGGGTAGCAGATAGTGGCAGTTTTGAATGGGGTACCACCATTACAAAAGCCTACTTACCAATGGAACACAATGAGGAGTTTTTGCAGCCCTTAAGTTTAATGGATTGGTTAAGACAATTTGTACCACCGAATGTAACCGATGCCGACGAGCCATTTATTAGGGGCTTTTTAGGTAAGATGTTATTTAGTGGGGATGATGTCATGAAAAAATCAAATGTATTAAGTGGGGGTGAAAAAGTGCGATGTATGGTGAGTAAGATGATGTTGCAAAATCCGAATGTGGTGGCATTAGATCAGCCGACCAACCACCTGGATTTGGAGAGTATTCAAAGTTTCAATGAAGGATGTCAAAATTTCCCAGGGGTGGTTTTAATGACCTCTCATGACCATACTTTTATGCAAACTGTAGCCAACAGAGTCATTGAATTAACGCCTAAAGGAATCATTGATAGATTGATGACTTTTGATGAGTATATGGAGGATAAAAGGGTGCAGGAATTAAGGGCTGAATATTACGCCTAAGGGTGTTTAAGTCGATTCTATTGGCATGAAAACCAATATTTTAGCCTTTTTAACCCCTAAATGGACTAAATCTATAAAAAAACACTAAAATAAATGGGAGGGTAATTGATATTTACTTACCTTTGCCGTCCGTAAAAAATAATTTCTCATGGCTAGAGTATGTCAAGTAACTGGAAAGAAACCGATGACTGGAAACAGTGTATCGCATTCTAATATTAAAACAAAGCGTCGCTTTCTTCCAAATTTACAAAAAAAGCGCTTCTATTTTATAGAAGAAGATCGTTGGATCACGCTTAAAGTATCTACTGATGCTTTAAGAACCATCAATAAAAATGGTTTAGCAGCAGTGGTAAAGGGTCTAAGAGCTGATGGCGAAAAGATCTAAACAACCAATTAATTAAGTATAATTTATAATATACCATCATGGCAAGGAAAGGAAACAGAGTTCAAGTAATATTAGAGTGCACAGAGCACAAGACTACAGGTTTACCTGGAACTAGTCGTTATATTACTACTAAGAACAAAAAGAACACCCCAGATCGTTTGGAGTTCAAAAAGTATAATTCAATTTTGAAAAAAGTAACAGTTCACAAAGAAATTAAATAATCATGGCAAAGTCAGCATCGAAAAACGCGAAAGTAAAGGATCTTAAGGCTTCTGCTGAAGCAAAAAACTGGACTAAAGTAATTAAAGCGATACGTAGCCCTAAAACTGGTGCTTATACTTTTAAAGAGTCTATCGTTCACAAAGATCTTGTTAAAGAATTCTTAGCGAAGTAGTGATATCATTGTCCTTTCATTAGGCAATGCTTTCTACAATAAAATTTTGAAGTCCTCTCTCGTTATCCGAGAGGGGATTTTATTTTTATTGGCAACGAGCATAAAATCGACCGCAGGAGGAATGTTATTTTACTTAATTTTACACCATGAGTTTTTTAGGAAAGTTATTTGGGAAAAAAGAAAAGGAGTCCTTAGACCAAGGATTAGAAAAAACTAAGCAAGGTTTTTTTGAACGTATTTCTAAAGTCATCATTGGAAAAACAACGGTGGACGATGCTTTATTGGATGAATTAGAGGAAGCATTAATTGGGGCCGATGTAGGTGTAGATACAACACTTTCACTCATAGAACGCATACAGGAACGCGTAAAAAAAGATAAGTACCTATCCACTTCAGAATTAAATAAAATATTGCATGATGAAATAGTTAGTTTATTAGTGGATGCACCATCGGATCAGATGGGCTTTCAACCTCCTGCAAATAAAAAACCGTATGTCATACTAGTGGTTGGTGTAAATGGCGTAGGTAAAACCACCACCATTGGCAAATTAGCACACCAATATAAGCAAGCTGGGAATCAGGTAATTTTGGGCGCTGGAGATACTTTTAGGGCTGCTGCAGTAGATCAGTTAACGATATGGAGTGAACGTGTAGGCGTTTCAATTGTGAAACAAAATATGGGTTCAGATCCAAGTGCAGTTGCATTTGATACGGTACAATCTGCGATTGCAAAAAATGCCGATGTCGTGATTATTGATACTGCTGGACGATTGCATAACAAAGTACATTTAATGGATGAGTTGAATAAAATTATGCGCGTTATACAAAAGCAATTGCCAGATGCACCGCATGAAGTATTATTGGTCCTTGATGGTTCCACTGGTCAAAATGCTTTAGAGCAAGCCAAACAATTCATGGCGGTGACGAATGTAAACGCTTTGGCAATAACAAAATTAGATGGCACTGCAAAAGGCGGTGTGGTATTAGCAATAGCACATCAATGTAAAATTCCAGTAAAATATATTGGTGTTGGTGAACAAATTCAAGACTTGGTTTTATTTGATAAAAACGAATTTGTGGATTCCTTATTTAGCTTAAAAATGGAATAAACGCGAAAGGTGATTGCTATAAAAGTCCAAACCTTATTTAATAGTGTAGCGAATACCAATTCCTCCCCAACCTAAATCAAAATAACTAGCACCCACAAAATTAAAGGCGGGTTGTATGTCCACACTTAAGTTAATGGGCGTGTTTTTTAATTTATAATCAAGCCCTAACATACCATCAATTCCTACAGCGACTCCCGCACTTTTTGATGGGTTGTTGAGTTTATATCTTTCACTCCACAAATTAAAATGACCACCATAACCCATATACCAAGTTAAATTTTCGGCATTGGCAAAAGGGGTAAATTTTTCATTTAATATAGTTAGTTGAAAACCATCTAATGATATAAAACCAATTCCTTCTACCGCTTTATTTCTTGTGTAAAAGCTTCTATAACTGACGGCACCAGGGTTTAATTTAAAACCGATCGCTTTTTTATAGGGGCTTGTATATTGTTCTGTGCTAACTTGGCTATTTGCAAAGTAGGCAATCAATAAAAAGCTAATGGTAGTAATAAATCGGGTCAAATTCATAAGTAATCTTTAGGGGTATACAAATTTAAGGGGAAAAGGATTTTAAATTTGTTTAATATTTGCTAAAATGGGTAAAAACAAGAAGGAGTGGGGCTATGAAATCTTGTGAATAATGTTTAGGTTTGTAGCATGTATAGTTTTCAAGAGTTATCAGAAAAATTTAATAAGGAATTTGACCATCCTCACTTTCCTGAAAGCCCTACTACCTTGTATGCGCCAGGTGATTATTTTTTAAATATTGGGGGCAAACGAATAAGGCCTGTGATGTGCTTATTGGGCAATGAACTATTTAGTGATTTACATCCTGACGCATATCAATTGGCCAACGCAGTTGAATTGTTTCACAATTTTACATTGGTCCATGACGACATGATGGATGCAGCAAGTTTGCGAAGGGGTAAAACTACGGTACATATAAAATATGGTGATAATACCGCTTTATTGGTAGGGGATGTGATGATGATTCGTGCATACGAGTATATCCAAAAAATTCAGTCTGCGCATTTATCTAAAATTTTACAAATTTTTAATACTACCGCTAAAGAAGTTTGTGAGGGGCAGCAATTGGATATGGATTTTGAAAAAATGGAAAAAGTGAGTTTGGATGCATATATAGAAATGATCACTTTAAAAACCTCGGTATTATTAGCTGCAAGTTTGGAGATGGGTGCAGTCATCGGAGGAGCAAGTGAGAATAATTGCAAACAATTATATGAGTTTGGTAAAAAAATTGGAATCGCATTTCAAATACAGGATGATTATTTAGATGCTTTTGGTGACGCTGCTCTTTTTGGAAAAGAGCCAGGTGGTGATATAAAACAAAATAAAAAAACTTTTTTATTAATACATGCGTTAGAAGTTGCCAATGAAAAACAAAAAGCAGATTTGCATGATTTAATAAAATCTAATCCGGCGGATAAGGTGGAGAAAGTTTTAAGTATATTCAAAGCTTGTAAAGTAGATGATTGGGCGGAACAGTTAAAAGCAAGATATATGAATGAAGCATTTGCACATTTGGAAAATATTGCTGTTGTAGAAAAGCGTAAACAACCCATCATTGAGTTGGCGCATTATTTAATGAATCGAACAAAATAAATTAATTTCCATATGTCTATTTTCAGAAAAAAGTCAATCGATAAGATTATACAGGATGCTGCGGCTGGATTGAGTGATGGACATAGTTCAGGTGGATTAAAAAAAGTACTAGGCGTTCGCGATTTAACTTTTATGGGTATTGCAGCGGTGGTAGGTGCAGGAATATTTTCAACCATTGGGACTGCTGCATTTCATGGGGGGCCTGGAATTTCATTATTATTTGTTATTACAGCAATCACTTGTGGGTTTAGCGCTTTGTGTTATGCCGAATTTGCAAGTAGGGTTCCCATTGCAGGTAGTGCATATACTTATGCTTACGTTACATTTGGAGAATTAGTTGCTTGGATCATTGGGTGGGCTTTGATTTTGGAATATTCTATTGGCAATATTGTTGTGGCCATTAGCTGGAGTGGATATTTTGTAAATTTATTGGAAGGGTTTCATATTTATTTACCAGGTTGGTTAGCGACCAATTTTGAACAAGCGCAACAAGGTTATGAGGAGGCGTTAAAACATTTGGCAGCAGGCGGTATACCAGCAACGTTTAGTAAACAAGCCCGTATCGGATATGATGCCATCAACAATGCACCGATGATTGGAAGCTGGAAAGTGATATTAAATATCCCAGCTTTTGTAATTGTTGTTTTAATTACCATATTAGTATATCGTGGAATAACGGAGAGTAAAAAAACTACGAATGCGATGGTGGTATTTAAAATCATCATTATTATTTTTGTGATTGTTTTAGGTTCGTTTTATGTGGATACCTCCAATTGGACGCCGTTTATGCCCAATGGTTTCACTGGTGTATTAGCAGGGGTGTCTGCAGTATTTTATGCCTATATCGGTTTTGACGCAATATCAACCACCGCGGAAGAATGTAAGGACCCGCAAAGAGATTTGCCTAAGGGGATGATTTATTCTTTACTTATTTGTACGGTGTTGTATATATTAATTGCACTTGTGCTCACCGGGATGGTCAACTATTCTTTATTAAAAGTGGATGATCCATTGGCTTTTGTTTTTGAAAAAATTGGCATGCATAAAATTGGATATTTAATTTCGATTAGTGCGGTAGTAGCAACCACCAGCGTATTACTTGTATTTCAATTGGGTCAACCAAGAATATGGATGAGTATGAGTAGGGATGGTTTATTACCCAAAAAATTCTCAAAAGTTAATTCAAAGTTTGGAACACCTGGCTTTGCCACGATTATTACGGGCGTATTTGTTGGCGTACCCTCCTTGTTTATGAGTATTAGTCGTATGACCGATCTTACCAGTATTGGCACTTTATTCGCCTTTGTATTGGTTTGTTTTGGGGTATTGGTATTGCCAAAATTATCGCCCGATGTTAAAAAGAAAGCATTTCAGTTGCCTTATATTAATGGACAATTTATGATTCCTGTATTGGCTGCTGTATTCATTTATTTTGGTCTAGACCGTATCTCTAATGCATTTGCTGCATTGGCTACAGAAGGATATCAAGAATTTTTGTATTTAATTTTCGTTTTTGTATTAATCATTGTTGCAGTGCTTAGTTTTATTCGCAAATACTCGGTCATTCCTGTAGTAGGCGCAATGTGTTGTATGTATTTGATGATTGAAATACCGCCTGTTAGTTGGGTATGGTTTTTTGTTTGGATGACCATTGGTTTGGTTTTTTATTCCTTTTACGGTCGTCGTAAAAGTTTATTGGCAAAGGATGAAGAGGTTTCGTAAATTTTGAATTATGAAGTATCAGGTAGGGGATGAAATTTTAGTTTTATTGAGTAACGAGGAAGGACGTATCATTGAAATCATGGATGATAAAATGGTCATGATTGAAGTACGTGGGGTTAAGTTCCCTGCGTATATGGATCAAATTGATTTTCCTTATTTTAAAAGATTTACGGAGAAGAAGTTATTTCAAGAAAAAAAAGCGCCACAAAAAATTTACGTAGATCAAATTCCGAAGGAGAAACTTCAAAAAAACGATAGTAAGGAGGACGATGGCGTGCATTTAAATTTGGTACCCAAGTTTAGTTTAGATGATTTTAATGATGAGATTGTTGAAAATTTAAAAATATTTATATCCAACAGAACTAGGGTGGACTATCAATTTGATTACAATCAATTATTTTCCGGCAATGCCGATTTTTCTATTGCTTCCTCCATTCCACCGCATACTGATTTTTATATTCATGATATTCCATTTTCGTCAGTGAATGATGGCTTAAGCTTTAATATTGATTTTTCATTAACAGAGCCGCATAAAAAAAAGGCGGATCATTTTGAAACACAAGTAAAAATAAAGCCAAAGCAATTGTTTCAACGCGTGGAGGATTTAAAGGAACACCAAAAAACAACGATCTCCTATCCATTATTTGAAGTGTATCCAGATAAGATGGAGGACAATCATATTACCATAGATGTTTTGCGTAACGCTGGTTATAAAGTGTATGATGTTTCTAAAATAAAACAAAATTTACCTTCTGCACGTTCAGTGGTTGACCTTCATATTGAAAAATTAATAGATAAGCATAGTCATTTAAACAATGCTGAAATTATACAAATCCAAATAGAAGCTTTTGAAAAGTGGTTTGAGTTAGGACAACTAAATAGTTTACCATCCATGATCTTTATTCATGGGGTGGGTAAGGGTAAGCTTAAAGCCGAGATTCATGAGTTGTTAAAAATGAAAAAAGGAGTGAAACGGTTCATCAATCAATATTCTGATTTTTATGGCTTTGGTGCTACTGAAGTGTTTTTTGAATACTAAAGGCCACATTTGCGCTTTTGAATCTAACGCTCCACTATAGTCATCTGAAAGCGATTTTTAGACCATTTAACAGTGGAACTTCCCATTTCATACCAAATTATATTTTACTACCTTTGCACCACTACAAACCCGAGCTATCGTGGCAAGCAATTGCCAAGGAAAGTCCGGACAGCATAGGGTAACCCACCGGTGAATAGCCGGCGCCCCAGCAATGGGGCAGAGAAAGTGCCACAGAAAATAACTACCTCGCAAGAGGAAAAGGTGAAAATGTGAGGTAAAAGCTCACAGATCTAATAAGTAATTAGTAGATCGGGTAAACCTTGGGTGCTGTAATGCCACGTATAGGAACGCTTAAGAGCGACTCGTTCAAGTTCCAGGGTAGGCAGCATGACTTCAGCAGTAATGTTGAGGCTAGATAAATGATAGTTTAGAAACAGAATCCGGCTTATGAGGCTTGTAGTATTTTTTAACCAGCATCTTTTAGGAGATGCAAAACAAAGATCATGACGATAGAACAAATCAAGCGCATGAGGGACCAAGTTACTGTCCTGAGGAGGTTTCTTTGACGTTGATAATAGAATACAAAAAATAGATCAAGACAAACAAATGTCCTTATCTCCCGGCTTCTGGGACGATAATACCCGTGCTACGGGTATTATGAAAGAAATTAAGTTAAACGAATATTGGGTCAATTTATACAATGATGTAGCTAACAGCGTAGAAGACTTTGCTGTTTTATTTGATTTTTGGAAATCCAACGATGCTACAGAACAAGAAACGCAAGAAGCATTTAATAAAGCTGTCAGTTATATTGAGGAGGCAGAATTTAAAAGCACTCTAAACAAGCCAGAAGATGAATTGCCAGCTGTAATGCAAATTAATCCTGGTGCTGGTGGAACGGAAAGTCAGGATTGGGCAGAAATGCTTTTAAGAATGTATACAATGTATGGCGAGAAGCAGGGGTGGACAGTTAGTTCCTTGGATTATCAAGAAGGAGATGGGGCTGGAATAAAATCTGCTACTATTCAGTTTGATGGACCTTTTGCATTTGGGTTTTTAAAAGCAGAATCTGGGGTACATAGATTGGTAAGAATTTCACCTTTTGATAGTAATGCAAGAAGACATACTAGTTTTGCTTCTGTCTATGTATATCCATTAATTGACGATAGTATAGAAATCAATGTAAATCCAGCGGATATTGAATGGGAATTTTATAGAAGTGGCGGTAAGGGTGGTCAAAACGTTAACAAAGTTGAAACAGCTGTGAGATTAAAGCATATCCCTTCTGGTATCATCGTAGAATGTCAACAATCAAGAACACAAGGAGAAAATAGAGAGCTAGCGATGAAGATGTTGAAGAGTAGACTATACGAAGAAGAAATGCGTAAAAAGCAAGAAGCCTTAAATGCCAGCAATGCTACCAAAAAGAAAATTGAATGGGGAAGTCAAATTAGATCATATGTATTTCATCCATATAAAATGATCAAAGACCATAGAACAGATTATGAAGTTGGTAATGTAGGACCAGTGATGGATGGGGAAATAGATGGCTTTATAAAAGCTTATCTTATGGCAGAAAAGAATTAGTTTTTAGGTGAAAGTATTTCAAATTTGGATTTAGGTCTAATACTTTCTTGCCATTTAAATCCTCTAATAATTAATTCTTCTGGAAGTATTTTGTTTAGTGGGTTTAATTTACCTTGTAATTGATTGATAAATTTAACCTTAGATGGTTCGCTATTTTCAAATTGAATTTCAATAATTTGAGCAGAAGAGTGATTTACACCAATAAATTTTTTCTGATCATCTAGTACAAAATACATGTTCTCTGCATTTCCTTTGGTTTGCATTTTACTGATAGAGCCATCTTCAAACCATACTTTTAATTTATTGCCTTTAATTTGATTAAAGTATTGTGTAGTGTCTACTTTATTTATTGCGAAAGCATTATTTATTACACTTAATTGTTCAGGCTTTTTATTATTAACAAACATGTAAATGGTGTCTCCAGTTATTTGATTGTTATTTGACCATACAATTGGTTGTGTTATTAAACGAATAGTAGAATCGGAAAGTCCATAAAATAAACTATCACATTTAGCTTGAAGAGAATCGGAATATATTTTTACATTATGAAAAGCTTCAAAATATTTGTCTAAACTACTATCAGTATTTTTAACCATAAGATCTCTTGCCAGCGGCATTGGTCTTTTTAAATCTGAAATTTTTGCAGAAAAAAGCGTGTCTGCTGTTACAAATAATGTATCATTTTTCTGCTTAATCAATAAAGTAGGTAATTCTGTAGCGATTAGAATACCTTTTGATCTATTTGTTTTGATATGATTAGCAATCATGTCAAAGGATAAGGAATCCTTGGACTTATACAATGCATTCCCTCTAAATTCTCCTAATCCAAGAGAATCGTCTATAGCCATTTCATCTGCAATAAAAGTATAAGTACTATCATCTATAATTGACCTTTCATATAGGTATCCCTTTTTTGTGCCTAGATTATAATTTCCATTGGATGTTTTTATAATTCTCGAACCGTTAATAATTTTAGTAGGGCTAATAAAATTTGACAGTTGCGAAGAGGTGTTGTATTCTAGAGTATCAGTAATAATGGTGCTTTCTGGATCGGTTAATTCAACTTTTTTTCTAAATATGACATCCCTTGTTATACCATAATAAAAACCTTCAATACTCTTTAGAATTGTTTTATTCCTAACTAGTTTACCTCCTTTATTGTATTGGCCTAATTTGATAGAAACATCATAGTCCAGAGAGTCTGTTGTTAATACCCCAAGACCATCTGTTAACTTTACCTTTCTTCTTAAATAAGCTTTTTTATTATTGCCTAGGTATTTCATATACTCTGCATAAGTGTGCACACTATCTGCATCATTGATATGAATATTCCCATATCCTTCAAGTATATTACTAGTGGTATTTAAAATAATGCTATCCCCGTATAATAAGGTTTTGCCTTGTCTAATTTTTACGTTACCCACTAGGATAACAAAATTAGTCGAGTCTATTTTTTTTACATTATAAGTAGCTGCAGATAAGAATTCAATCAATTTTGAATTACTATCAACCAACGCAGGACTAGTAGCGGCTTGTGCATTTAAATTGTAAACAGAAGCACAAACAAAAAATATTGCCAAATACAATTTATTCATTGGTAACAGTATCAGCAATAGGTTTGCTCAAAGGGGTGGTTTTATCTTTTTTACCAAAGACAGATAAATTAATATATCTCTTAGGGTGTACTTTAATATCGTCCACTAAAGTATTTACGCTATTTATAGTATTTTTTAATTCTGTATAAACTGCAGGGTCATTCATTAATTTAGCCGCAGTACCGTTGCCAGTATTTAATTTTTGTAGCGTTAGATTTATACCAACTAGTGCGGTTTGAATTTCTTTAATGGTTTTATTTAAGTTAGCATCTTTAATAGATTGAGATGTACTATCTAAGTTATTAATGATATTGCTAATTTTCTTGTTATTGTCTGCAAGATTCTTTGTAAACCCATTTAAATTATCAGCTGTTTGAGCTATAGAGCCACCTTGTTTATCTACCATTTGTTGAATGGAAGCCATCGACTTATTTAAATTATCGGATGTCTTGGTTAGGTTGCTGATTAATTCTTTAAAGTGATCTTTATTTTCTTCATCCATTACATCATTTACATTCACCAAAACCTTTCTTAGTTCATCGATGGTTTTTTTGAACTGTTCTCCCATTGGAGATAGGGTATTCATAAAATCGCCTAATAAACTAGTTGCTGGGGCTGTTTTTACAGTATCTCCATTTTTTAAATAGGAGGTAGCATTACCTAATGAAATATAAATACTATTTGTTCCTAATGGATTTTCTTGAATTGTAGCAATTGAGTTCACAGGAATCTGATAGTTGTTATTCATTTTAATTGCCACGCTGATTTCAGATAAACTGGCATTCAAATTTTCAATCTCAAAAACAGTGCCTACTTGAAATCCATTAACAAAAACAGGATTGGATACAATTAAACCTTTCGTATCATGATATTTAGCGTAAATAAAATTACCA
>JAURIP010000235.1 GCA_030832695.1 Sediminibacterium sp.
CCGTTGCATCACCACAAATTGCATAAAGCGAACCGTCG
Source organism: Sediminibacterium sp. (assembly GCA_030832695.1). Next base: position 39 of record JAURIP010000235.1, read on the forward strand.
GGCTGTTCAAAAAAGTCATAATAATCTCCACCCACCTCAGTAGATGTTCTCAAATATCCAGCGATATCCAGGTTTTTAATGGCTGGAAGGGTTTTGGGCAATAGCCTTTCTTGTAAAGCTTTTGCTTCAGCCAACTCGCCATTCTTACGATCATCCTCTAATTTCTTTTTTTGTTGTCTTTGTTTGTATTGAACAAAAAGATAAATGAAATAGCCTGCTAGTAAAATATAAAGTGTATAAGCCCACCATGAAACCCAAGGTGCGGGTAAAACTTTTATTATAACCTTTGCGCCAGCTTCATTCCACATTCCATCATTATTTGAGGCAATTACTTTAAAAGTATATTCCCCGGGAGGCAGATTGGTATAAGTGGTGAAATGCCTTGTGCCAGATTCTCTCCAATCCTTATCATACCCTTCCATTTTATACTTATACTTATTTTGCAGGGTATTTTTATAGTTAAAAGCCACAAAGTCAATAGATAAAACGTTTTCATCATACCGTACGATGATCGTTTCATCATACTTGTCTGACTCAATTGGAATAATTGTATTCTTTTTGGTGATTTTTTGAATGATGACAGGGGGCGCTAACTCATTGTCTATAACTTCACTTAAGTTAAAATAATTAACTCCGTTTTGTCCCGCATAAATCATATCTCCATCGGACGTAGAAGAATTACAAAAAGCATTGTACTCATAACCCTGTGCCCCATCATATGGCGTTAATGTTCTAAACTGTCTCGTTATAATATTATATCGAATAATACCATAATCGGAGGACATCCACAATTGTCCATTTTTATCGAGGTGGTTATCGTATAATACCTGTGATGATAACCCATCACTTATTGTTATGATCCGTTTTGTTTGTTTTGTTAGGTCTACCTCTAATATTCCCAGCGCAGGTATTGTGATTAATGCTAGGCTGTCCTTATAAACCACAATATTGTCGGCAGAACCGCCCCCCCTGTTTTCAAGCTCCTTAAAAGCAAGCTTAGGACAAGCTAATTTTATTTCATTGGTGTATTCGTTCCAGGTATAAATATTATTTTCAGTTAAAACGTAGGTTAGGTGTTTCCCGTTATTAAAAAAAGAGTGTATAAATTGGTCCTCTAATGCCTTTAACCGCTCATAGGGTTTAATGACGGTTTTACCATTTGAATCGGACATCAAAAATGAAGGCTTGCCGCCCGAAATCAAACTTTTGTTTTCAGTCAAATACGTTTGAAACGAATTCAATTGTTGGGCCTTTCCCTCAAATTGATTTGAATTAGCGACTTTTTTAAACTGTGTTTCATTATTGTTTTTCTTCAATATGTCATTTCCCTCATTTAGCCTTACGGCAGTCCGATATGCCCAAATATTATTTTTTGCATCGCCCACTATTTTCCATAATGGGGCCTTGGTTTGGGTTTTTTCAAACAAATATTTGGTAAGTTTTTTGTTTACCTGGTCTACTTCTACAATACCAGTGTTTATCTCATTTCCCCCAACCCATAAATGTTTTTTTTCATCAATATGTGCACCCCAGGCTTTGGTAAAGGGGAGTTTTAAATCAAGGGGCTCCTGATCATTTATGACTTTTATTTGTTTTCTGGTTGGATCAAATTTTAAAATGCCATCAGTAGTTGCTATCCAAATGTTTTCTTGCTTATCCTTGATAATTTCATTCACACTGTTTTTTACAATAGATTTTATGGGGTATGTATTTATATTTAGGTGCGTAATGGTGTTGTTTTTAAAATGAACAATATCTATGCCCTTTTCAATTACTCCTAACCACAATTCTTTCTTGACATCATCATAATAAATACCATTTATTTTATTCCCCATTATGGTATTTGGGTCGGTTGGTTTATTTTGGAGCGCCAAGCTTAAACCCTCGTTTACACCATATTTATAAACACCATTCGAACTGCCAACAAAATAATGTTCCGAATCTATTTGCGCAAATTTCATGAAGACAACCTCCTTGAGTGGGTCTTCTGATCTTAGGTATTCTTTTTCAAACTTTTTACTTTGGGTATTGAAAAGCAACAGTCCATTATTGGTGGATATCAACAAATGCTTTTCGTCGACCCTTACCAATTTGTTAAAAATGTTTTTTGGATTTTTTTTACTGCTTGTGTCTTTTACCAATTGAAACTGTTCCCAAGTGTCTGTATTGTAATGATAGCTTAATAACCCGAATCCATTGGAGGTAGCAAAAACTTGTTGTTTTGTTTCATCAACAACGATATCAAACATCGACCCTGGATATTTAACACTCTGGAAGTTTTTCCATTTGTCTGTTTTGCGATTTAAATAGGAAAGAAATCTTCCGTTTGCTACCCATAAATTGCCCCTTGAGTCCTCCTTAATATCGTACTGGTTGCCTGGCTTCAGGGCGTTTGAGTCTAAAACATTGGATCTATAATTTTTAAAAACATACCCATCAAATCGCTCTAGACCAATTGTACCGGCCCATATATAACCCAACCTATCTTGAAAAATTGAATTCGTGTTACCAATGGATAAACCATCTTTAATTTTATAACTTTCAAATGAATAATCGGTTGGATATTGCGCCTGTGCACAAATATCCAAATGAAGCACGATACATAAAAATAGGAAGCACTTAAAAATAATTTTGTTTGGCATTTACTTTTATTGTGTGGATTTATTATTTATGTTTAATAACTACCAAAGTAATATCATCCGGATTATGATTGCCCGACAACCAAGCATCGGCTTCAATCATCAATTGATCAATTATTTGTTGTGCGGTTTTATCACCGAAAGTTGAAATAAGATCTTGCAATTTCTGATAATCAAATAGCTCACCTGCTAAATTTGGTGCTTCCGGTAATCCATCTGAAATGATGACCAAAATATCTCCAGAATTAAAGGCGGTTGTGGCTTGATCAAAATAAACATCTCTAAAACTACCCAATGGCACACCAGACAATTGTATTTCTTCTGTGCTATGGGTCGCGGCCCTATAGATGAAGTAAGGCGGCATACCCGCAGAGCTCAGGGTAATTTCATTGTCCTTGATTAATGCAATGTTTAAGCTCATCCGCAGAATCCCTAAATCCACTTTTTTCACTACCCGATTCAACTCGTGTAGCATATCCTTAGGGCTCATTTGTGGCAAACCAATGATACCAGCCTTTGTAATTGAAACAAGCATCCCCGAAGGTGTGCCATGACCCGTTGCATCACCACAAATTGCATAAAGCGAACCGTCGGGCTGTTCAAAAAAGTCATAATAATCTCCACCCACCTCAGTAGATGTTCTCAAATATCCAGCGATATCCAGGTTTTTAATGGCTGGAAGGGTTTTGGGCAATA
>JAURIP010000245.1 GCA_030832695.1 Sediminibacterium sp.
ACACCAGGCTTTAAATTCTTTTTCATTATTACGCCATTCAATAAAATCATATTTAGGTTTGAATGATTTCCCCTCTGCCACTTGTGGAAAATGCCATAAAATCATATGATAAAAATCGCGCCAAATAAGCTCATTGAAAAAAGTAGCATTTAAACTTTGCGTCTCCAAAGCCAATGACCTTGCCGATATGGTGCCAAAACGTAAATGCACACTTAAATGTGTTGTTGCATTTAAAGCCGGAAAGTTTCTTTGTTCGGTATAATTTTTTACAACCGACGTTTTATACTCCATCGGCGGAATTTCAAGATCTGTTTTTTCAAAACCCATTTCTTTTAAAGTAGGCAGCTTAAATGCTTTGCTGTCTAAAAAATAATCCAACAATTTATCCGATGGAAATTTTTTAGGTGTTTTCACTGCCCATGCAGCTCTCCACTTATTTGCATAAGGGGTATAAATTGTGTAAGGTTTTCCATCATCCTTGGTCACCTCGTCTTTTTCAAAAATAACCTGATCCTTAAAATGATGATAGGTCGCATTATTTTTCAAAGCCATCTTTTCAATAGCTGCATCTCGCGCATTGGCCTTAGGACCATAATCATGATTCGTATAAACAGCACTTACATTAAATTCAGAAAATACCTTTTCAAAAACTTCTGTTGACGTTCCATATTTTACCCAAAGCGATTTTCCTTTTGCCACTAAATCGGTTTGTAAACGCGTTAGGGTTTGATGAATAAAATCCACCCTTCTATCCGCCTTATCTTCTGATTGATTTAAAATGGTTTTATCAAAAACGAAAATGGGTAATACCTGAGTGCCTTGTAATTTTGCCTGATAAAGTGCATGGTACAAGCCTGCGTTGTCCTCCCATCTTAAATCGCGTCTAAACCAAAATATATGTATAGGTGCTGCCATTGGGTTATTTTAAGTTGCTTGTTTAATTCAAGTCCATATAATAACAAATCAGTATAAAAATAGTTGTGTACCGTTTTAATAAAATACTGCTTTTTTATAATTAATTTTAGATATGCAAATTAGCACTATTACCGCAGCCTTGGAAACTTGGGCACCGCTGTCCTATCAGGAATCCTATGATAATGCAGGTTTAATTATTGGTGACCCACTGGCCAATTGTACCGGTATTTTATGTTCCTTAGATTGTACCGAAGCCGTGGTTGACGAAGCCATCGCCCAAGGTTGCAACCTAATTGTGAGTCACCACCCCATTGTTTTTAAGGGAATCAAACAATTTACCCCCAATCACTATGTGACTAGGGTCGCAGTAAAAGCCATTAAAAATAATATCGCACTTTACGCCATTCACACCAATTTGGCTAATATCATTAACGGGGTTAATAAATCCCTAGCCGATAAACTTCGACTTGAGAATCGCTCCATTTTGGCCCCGCAACCAGGTATTTTTGATAAAAATGGAGATCCCGTGGGTGCCGGCTTGGTGGGTGAGCTTCCCCTCGAAACGGATGAGCAGGATTTCATCAAATGGGTCAAAGAAAAGTTCAATTTAGCAGTAGTAAAGCATACGCCTTTCATAAATAAACAATTGAAAACCATTGCTTTATGTGGTGGCGCGGGCAGCTTTTTAATAGATGCTGTTAAAAGACAAAAAATAGACTGTTTTATCACCAGTGACCTCAAATACCACGAGTTTTTTGAGGCCGATGGACAGCTTTTATTGCTAGATATTGGTCATGGGGAGAGCGAACAATTTGTTCCGGCCCTAATTGTTGCTTATTTAACAGGTAAATTCCCTACCTTTGCCGTCCTCGAATCCTCGGTAAACACCCAACCGGTGCGTTATCTTAAAGATTGAGATTCACAGCATTAAGACCATCCAAATAAATTTGAAAATATGGCATCAGTCAAAGACTTTTCAGTAGAAGAAAAATTAGTGAACCTTTACAGACTTCAACGCGTTGATAGCAGTATCGATGAAATTGAAATTTTACGTGGTGAATTACCAATGGAAGTAAAGGATTTGGAAGATGAAGTTCAAGGATTAGTGAACAGACAAGTTAGAATTGAAGAAGAAATTAATGGAATCACTGAATTCATTGAATCTAAAAAAGCATCGATCAAAGAAAGCGAAGCTTTATTAGCTAAATACGAATCTCAAAGTGAGAATGTTAAAAATAATCGTGAGTTTGAAGCAATTAACAAAGAGCTTGAAATGCAAGGGTTAGAAATTAAACTTGCTGAAAAACATATCCGTGATGCAAATGAAGATTTAGGCGAAAAAATCAAAGCATTGGATGCTGCTAAAAAAACAATCGCTTCAAAAGATGGCGTATTGACTCACAAAAAAAGTGAATTAGAGAAAATCATCGCAGATACAGAAATTGAAGAGAAAGAATTAAGAACCAAAAGCGACGAAGCACGTGCGCATATTGACGACCGTTTATTATACAGCTATGACCGTATCAGAAACAGCTACCACAATGGCTTAGCTGTTGTTACTGTTGAAAGAGATGCTTGTGGCGGTTGCTTCAACTCAATTCCTCCTCAACGTCAAAGCGAAATTCGCTTGCACAAAAAAATCATCGTTTGTGAAAACTGCGGTCGTATTTTAGTGGAGTCAGATGTGGCTAACGCACCAGAAAAGACCAAAAAATAGACTTAAAACTATTTTGAAAATATTCCTTAAAGGGTCCCGATTGCTCGGGACCCTTTTTTATTACAACAAAATTTGTGCAGCATTTTAGGGTAGTGTATATTGCATTAAGCCATGTTATCTAAACTCGAAATACATAATTACATTTTAATTGATCAACTCAGTATTGATTTGTCCAATCAATTATCTGTGATCACCGGTGAAACAGGCGCAGGTAAAAGTATCATCATGGGTGCCCTTGGTTTAATATTGGGCGATCGCGCCGATAGCACTGTATGTAGAGACGCTTCAAAAAAATGTTTTATTGAAGGCACTTTTTCATTAAGCAACAAACAAACCTATCAAGCATTTTTTACTGAGCATGATCTTGATTTAACGGAAGAAGTAATTATTCGTCGTGAAATTAATGCACAAGGAAAGTCAAGGGCTTTTATCAATGATACGCCGATCAATTTGAATGAGCTGAAGCAGCTTACTTCGCAGCTAGTGGATTTGCACCAACAATTTGATACCCTTACTTTGGGCGATACCGATTTTCAACGCACCGTAATTGACGCTTTAGCTAGCGTACAAAAGGACTTAGCACAATACCAATCTGTTTTTCATTTATGGAAGGACCA
>JAURIP010000087.1 GCA_030832695.1 Sediminibacterium sp.
CATAGGCAACGCTATCCGCACTTAATAAACCACTGGTGAATTCAAAGCTTACCTTATGTGAGTTATCGTATTTGGTACTGCCATCAATTACTATCGGCTTGCCTCCAATATTAATGGTTTTAACCATCTGCCGAATTTCAAAATTATTTTCACGCAATTTATTGGTATAAAGGCTTCTCATAAAGTGCATTACGGATCCTTCATAAATCTCCATTCTTTTTTTCAATACTTTTTTAGTTTCACTATTTTTTAAATCTTCAAACAAGGGGTATCCTTGAAAAAATATGAGTCCATTAATAAAGTCATATCTAAATTCACTTAAGTCATAATGTAAAATATACCCAAGTTTTTTATTTTCAACCAAGATGGTTTCGTTGGCAAATGCAATCAATACACTGTCTAATTTTTTAAATTGAAAATGAATAACCTCAGGATTTAAAATTTTACAATCCGCACTCAAAGGGTAGCTTCCAATAAACTGATTTAAAAACTGTTTGCCCCAAACCTTCCAGCCGTCTTTAATATAGGTTCTTAATACTACTTCTGGTAAATCATTTGACTTTGAAGATAGCGCAACATTTAAAAAGCCCACTGGTTGACTGGTATTTACTGGCACCATTTTTATGGTATAGCCCATAATTGAAAAAACCAATTCAAATTGCCCCTGTGATCTTGTGGTAAGTGTAAAATTTCCTTCCGCATCACTCCTGGTCCCATTGGAGGAGTTACTTATATATACACTCACATTATCAATAGGCGTATTGGTTTCCTTATCCACCACCTTTCCTTTAATGGTGGTTTGTGCAAATAAGGGTAATACCCCTATTAATAAAATATATAAAATAAAGTATCTCAAAATTTATTTATTGTATATAATAATTTGAATGCGATCTATTTTTTTAAAATTAATTGTTTTTCATATAATATTTACATAGTATTCTTTAAAATTTGATTAATTTTCAATTCTAACATAATTCATAAATTATTATATGCGCAAAGTATTTATTATGGGCTGCTTAAGTTTAATTTCCTTAGCAGCACTATCGCAAAAAAAGGTAACTAAGGTTGTAAAAAAAGCACCTCTTAAATCAACGCCCAAAGTAGTCGCAACTCCTACACCTATTCAAGCCCCCTTAAAACTTTGGTATGATGCACCTGCACAATATTTTGAAGAATCATTGGTGTTGGGAAATGGCCAACAGGGTGCTACCGTTTTTGGTGGTATTTCGACCGACAAAATATATTTAAATGACTTAACACTTTGGTCGGGTGAGCCAGTGAATGCCAATATGAGCCCCAATGCCTATAAAAATTTACCAGCAGTGCGTGAAGCACTTGCTGAAAAAAATTATAAAAAAGCCCAATCACTTGTAAAAAAATTACAGGGTAAATTTTCGGAATCTTATGCACCTCTAGGTACTTTATTATTAGAATTTAATGATGATCCTTTTATCAGTGATTATTATCGAGAGTTAGATATCGATCAAGCCATTGCAAAAGTAAAAACCGAATCAAATACCAATACGATTGAAAGAGAGTATTTAGTTTCAAATCCGGATAAGGTTTTTGCAATACATTTAAAAAGTAAGAAACCGGGGGCGTTGGGATTTACAGTACGTTTCGAATCTTTATTATTACATACGACTACTGCTACAAAAAATTTCTTACAAGCCAATGGGGTTGCACCTGTGAAGGCCGAGCCTAGCTATGTAGAAAAAAAGCGTAACGCAATTATTTTTGATAAAAAAAGAGGCACACGCTTTACAACGAACATTCAAATTAAAACCAATTCCGGAAAAATTACGAATACGGATTCAAGTTTGTCTTTAGCCAATGCAACTGAAGCGACCATTTATATTTCAATCGCGACCAGTTTTAATGGGTACGACAAAGATCCAGCGAAGCAAGGATTGAATCAAACTGCCATTGCGCAAACACAATTAACGAAAGCAGTGAATTTGGGATGGGATGAAATTAAAAAAAGACATGTTAAGGATTACCAAACTTATTTTAACCGCGTTGCTTTAAAATTAGAAGGGGATTCTTCACCCAATTTACCGACGAATGAGCGTTTAAAAAGATATGCGAAAGGAGAATCAGATCCCTATTTGGAAACCTTATATTTTCAATTTGGACGCTACTTGTTAATTAGTAGTTCCCGCACGCCTAATGTACCTGCAAACTTGCAAGGAATTTGGAATCACTACTTACAACCACCATGGTCGAGTAACTACACGATGAATATAAATGCAGAGGAAAATTATTGGTTGGCCGAAAACACCAATTTGACCGAAATGCACCAACCCTTTTTGCAGTTCTTAAATAACCTATCAACTACTGGAAAAATTACCGCTAAAACATTTTATAACATGCCAGGTTGGGTGTCACATCATAACTCGGATATATGGGCGATGTCGAATCCGGTAGGAAATTTTGGCGAAGGGGATCCAAGTTGGGCCAACTGGCCAATGGGCGGCACTTGGGCTTCAGCGCATTTATGGGAACACTATTTATATACACAGGATGCCCAGTTTTTAAAACAAAAAGCATATCCTATTATGCGCGGAGCTGCTGAATTTTGTTTGGCCTGGTTAATCAAGGATTCTGCTGGCAAATTAATTACATCACCTTCCACTTCACCAGAAAATGGTTTTATCACGTTTACTGGCGTAAAGGGAAACACTTTATTTGGTGGTACAGCCGATTTAGCGATGATCAGAGAATTATTTTTAGATGTGATTGCTGCACAAAAAATATTAAAAAATGATTCTGCTTTCGCAACCAGTATTACTACCGCTTTAAATAATTTACATCCTTACCAAGTGGGTAAAGCTGGTAATTTACAAGAATGGTATTATGATTGGGCGGATTCCGAACCGAAGCATCGTCATCAAAGTCACTTGTATGGTTTATATCCAGGTACACATGTAACGCTTGAAAAAACACCATTAATTGCGAATGCTGCTAAAAAAACATTGGAAATAAAAGGAGATGAAACTACAGGCTGGTCCAAAGGATGGCGTATTAATTTATGGGCAAGATTAAAAGATGGTGAGCATGCTTATAAAATGTATCGCGAATTATTAAAGTTTGTACCGCCAGATGAAACAAAGGAAAATTATACAAAAATGGGCGGCACTTATCCTAACTTATTAGATGCGCATCCGCCATTTCAAATTGATGGAAATTTTGGTGGTGCTGCAGCTGTTGCTGAAATGTTAGTACAATCCAATTCGGAGTATATTGAGTTACTTCCCGCCATACCTAAAGCTTGGCAATCAGGTACAGTAAAGGGTTTAAAGGCAAGGGGAAATTATGAAATTGATATGACTTGGAGTAAAGGACAAGTAACTAATTTAAAAATAAAATCAAGCACCAATGCAAATGCTACTGTTTTAATGAATGGTAAAATGGAAAGGATTAAAACAGTTAAGTAATAAAAGTGCTTGCCCACCCTAATGATTATGAACATAAAAGTATTTATAAAAAATCTCCTCTTCCTTTGTTTGTTAATGCCAATTTCTTTGAGCGCATTAGCACAAAAAAAACCTTTTGAAGCAGAGATTAAAGCATTTGCCAAGTCGGATAGTATCGTCGTGCCATTGCAAGGTAAAATTGTTTTTGTCGGTAGTTCCTCATTTGCAAAGTGGAAGGATATCAATCAATATTTTCCTGGGTATCCAATTATCAATCGGGGCTTTGGTGGTTCCAATTTACTGGACGTGATTCAGTATGTCAATGAAACCATTTTAAAATATAAGCCAAAACAAGTAGTTATATATTGTGGTGAAAATGATTTAGCCAGTAGCGATACTGTTTCAGCTGAAATAGTATTAGATCGGTTCTCGGTATTATTTAATTTAATCCGACAACCATTAGGAAATAAAACCAATATCACCTTTATATCCATCAAGCCAAGTGTTTCTAGGTGGCGCTTAGAAGCTAAAATAATACAAGCAAACACACTTATTGCCCAATTTATTGCAAAACAAAAAAACGCTCATTTTATCAATATTCATAATGCCATGTTGCAAGGGGATGGCAGTGTAATGAAGGATATCTTTATCGCCGACAACTTACATATGAATGCAAAGGGCTATGCTATTTGGCAAAAAATAATAGCCCCATCACTTTTGGTTAAATAACTAGCATTGATTTCCGTATATTTATAGTATTAATATAAATGCTATGAAAAAATTTATCGTTCTAAGTTTGGTGTTATTAGCTACAGCAGCGCAATCTCAAAAACAATACACGCTTAGCGGCGATGTAAGTAAAGTAAAGGAAACTGTTACTAAGGTATACTTATCCTATTATTTTAATGGTGTTTCCACGCAGGATAGTGCAGTAGTTACAGAGGGTAAATTTGTATTTAAAGGAATGGTTGCTGAGCCTATCTTAGGTAATTTGCGTGCTGCTTATAAAGTAGACACTTCCGTTAAAACAAAACGTATGGTATCTTATAAAAAAGATGTTACACCTATCTATCTTGAAAACTCAGCGATTCAATTATCAAGTATTGATTCTTTTGCAAATGCAACAATCAAAGGATCTAAGTCGCACCTTGAATATAATAAGTTAAAAGCATTTACTAAGCCTGTGTCAGATAAGATGGAAGCATTAAATACAACTTATAGTGAATTGTATAAGAAAAAGGATGAAGCAGGCATGAAAAAATTAGATGCTGATTATGAAAATTTGGATGCGGAGATGAAGGCGAAACAAAAGGAATATGTTTTATCAAATTTAAATTCGCCAATAGTCATGTATGCGTTTGGCAATTTTGCTGGCTATAGTATTAATGCTGATGAAGTTGAGCCATTATTTTTAAAGATACCTTTGGCGGTAAGAAGTTCAATGAAAGGAAAAGAAATGGCAGGTAAAATTGAAATTGCTAAAAAAACAGGCATTGGTAAACCGGCTATTCAGTTTACACAAAATGATACAGCGGGTATTCCGGTAACACTTGCTTCTTTTAAAGGAAAATATGTGTTGGTTGATTTTTGGGCAAGCTGGTGTGGCCCTTGCAGACAAGAAAATCCAAATGTAGTCGCAGCATTTAATAAGTACAGCCCTAAAGGGTTTACGGTATTAGGTGTTTCATTAGACCAACCTACCGGAAAAGAAAAATGGATGGAAGCAATACATAAAGACAACTTAACTTGGACGCAAGTATCTGATTTAAAATATTGGAAAAACGAAGTTGCAGTAATGTATGGTGTAAATGCAATTCCTCAAAATTATTTAATTGATGCCCAAGGAATTATTATTGGTAAGGACTTAAGAGGGGATGCATTAAATGCAAAGCTGGCGGAATTGTTTAAATAAATTAATTTTAGTACCCTACTATGATGGGTTCCTGTTCGTTGGTTAATAATTTCCGAAGTAGGGAATCCTTAAGAATTGAGGTGTAATGCATCCATTTTCCATTTACCTTTATCTTATCCATAACTAACCTTATTCCGTGGCTATAATCTACATACGAATTAATATGCCCTGCATATAAAGGCTGTATAGGTATTCCATTTAGTTGATGCCAACCATAAATAGCAACTCGATTTATTTTTCCTTGTTCATTGATTTTATTACTCAAAACCACATCTTTTTTTATTCCACTAATTAATCCCCTTTTTCCTTTACGCAATGCTTCAATCATTAAATGGTGTTGCCACATGGTAATTGTACTATCTCGAAAGGCATACATGGGGATAGGCTCTAATTTTACTTTACTTTGTGTATATATTTCCTCCACCATCTTTGTAGTAGGCAAAAAGCAATGTAAGCTATCCGCTATTTTTTGCGCTGCCATAGGAGTTAAAGGAATTCTAGCCCAATCTTTATTGTTTCCAATCACGAGATAATCTGTTGCAACATAATACTTAGCGCGAATTATTTTATTTTTATCAGTTACTATTTGGGTATGAACTTTAGTAAACTTTTTATAAAAGGAAGGGATTTCTCCCTTTAAGATTGCATTAATCGCAAATGAATCCCGCGCGCTCCATTGGAAAGTAACAGCTTTTTTATAAAAGGCATAACCGCCCATTTTATTATTTGCGCTAGGCATTGTTAATTTTTGATAACTACATGCGCTAAAGAATAGGCAGAATAAGGCTAGCTTAATCCCAAACAGCGTCTGTATAATATTAGGGTGCCTCACATGCATTTTAATTTAACCAGTCGTATTTTTTTGCATTTAAAGCATCTGGTGTCCAGCTTTCAAAAAACTCAAATACTTTCTCTTTGCTATAGTTTTTATCTTTTTCTAAATAGCCACTGTTTTGCGTATGCAATCTTTTTCCTTTCGCATCTAATATTACAAATACAGGGAAACCAAATCGTGCTGGGTATTCGTATTTTTCCTGAATTTTTTTATTTTTATTTTCTTTTGAATAATTAACATGCACCACTACATAGCTGGCTTTAATAATAGAGTCAATTTTTTTATCACTTTTGGTGAAAGCATTAAATCGCGCGCACCAAATACACCAATTGCCCCCCATTTGTAAAAAAATATGTTTGCCTTCCTTTGCTGCTATTTTTTCAGCCACCTTAATCGCAGAATCCACATTTTCATAGGGGTTATATAAATTAAATGTTTTCATATCTGGTTCCGCAGAGGCTGCTGGCTGAGAAGGCACTAGTTTAATTAATGGGGTTGTTTGTTGTGCATTGGTTTGTAGTATGCCCAATACAAACAGGAGCAATAAAAGTTTTTTCATAAGTTGATGTAATTAAGTGTGTATATATTATTTTGTAAAAGAGTTTACCATTTGTTTTGAATAGCTTCGATACTTGTGTTTTTATACAATGCATTAAATTCTGCTACTGCTGTATTAATGCCTTGTA
>JAURIP010000074.1 GCA_030832695.1 Sediminibacterium sp.
GGGCTAAAACAGGCTTTAAACCCTTAATTTTCTTAAGTTTGTATGCATTCGGAATGCCTATAAAAACAAAATAATTTTAACCATTTTATGTCAGAAGATTTACAGTCAAGCGAATCAGCCGAAAACAAAAATTACGGTGCCGATAGTATCCAGGTTTTAGAGGGATTGGAAGCCGTTCGAAAAAGACCTGCCATGTATATTGGAGATGTGGGCTCAAAAGGCTTACACCACCTTGTTTATGAGGTAGTTGACAACTCCATTGATGAGGCATTGGCAGGTTATTGCTCTCATATTGAGGTTGCTATTCATGAGGATAATTCCATTAGTGTACAGGATAATGGTCGTGGTATTCCTACAGCCATGCATACCAAGGAAAAACGCTCTGCTTTGGAAGTGGTTATGACCGTGTTGCATGCAGGAGGTAAATTTGATAAAAATACCTATAAAGTATCGGGCGGATTGCATGGTGTGGGTGTGAGTTGTGTAAACGCACTTAGTAAAAAATTGTTAGTAACCGTTGAAAGAGAAGGTAAAATTTTTGAACAAGAGTATGCCATTGGCGCTCCACAATATGCTGTTAGGGAAATTGGAATCAGTGAAAAAACCGGAACCCGCGTTCATTTTTGGCCTGACTTAACCATCTTTCAAGAATCAGTTTATAAAAGAGAAATTTTAGAAGGTCGTTTACGTGAGCTATCTTATTTGAACAAGAGAATCAACATTACAATAACAGACCACAGAGAATTAGATGAGGCTGGTGTTGCTTATAAAAATAATTTTTATAGTGAAGGTGGTATTGTTGAGTTTGTGCAAATGCTAGATAAAAATGGTAATCGTAATCCAATCATTGCACAACCTTTGTATGTGGAAGGTTTGGACGAAGCGTCCAATGTAATGGTCGAAGTTGCGTTGACTTACAATGACGATTTTAAAGAGAATATATTTTCTTATGTAAATAATATTAATACGATTGAGGGTGGAACGCACGTTACAGGATTTAGAACTGCACTTACCCGCGTATTTAAAAGTTACGGTGATAAAGAAGGTTTGTTTGAAAGAGCAAAAGTAACAGTGGAGGGAGATGATTTCAGAGAAGGCTTAAGTGCAATTATTTCCGTAAAGGTCCCTGAACCACAATTTGAAGGTCAAACAAAAACCAAATTAGGAAATAGTGAAGTGAGTGGTGTGGTTCAAACTACCGTTTCCAGGGTATTAGAAGCTTATTTAGAAGAAAATCCAAAGGAGGCGAAGTATGTAATCTCAAAAATAATTTTAGCGGCCCAAGCCCGTGTAGCAGCTAAAAAAGCAAGAGATATGGTGCAACGCAAAACGGTACTTACTGGCGGCGGACTTCCAGGAAAGTTGGCGGATTGCTCAGATAGAGATCCAGAAAGATGTGAGCTTTACTTAGTCGAAGGAGATTCAGCGGGTGGTACTGCAAAACAAGGGCGTGATCGCGGCTATCAAGCCATTTTACCATTACGTGGTAAAATTTTGAATGTTGAAAAAGCAATGGAGCATAAGATTTATGAGAATGAGGAAATTCGTAATATGTATACAGCACTTGGTGTAACTGTCGGAACGCCCGAAGATCCAAAGGCATTGAACATTGTAAAACTTCGCTATCATAAATTAATTATTATGACCGATGCCGATGTGGATGGATCGCACATTGCCACTTTAATTTTAACTTTCATTTTTAGATATATGAAAGAGTTAGTGCAAAATGGATATGTATACATTGCACAACCTCCTTTGTACTTAGTGAAAAAAGGCAAGGACCAAGAATACGCCTATAGTGAAGAACAACGCAAAGCATTGGTTACAAAAATTGGTGGTGGAAAAGATGATTCAGTAACCATTCAGCGATACAAAGGTTTGGGAGAAATGAACGCAGACCAATTATGGGAAACTACCATGGATCCATCCAGAAGAACCTTGAAACAAGTGACCATCGAGAGCGTTGCCGAAGCTGATCGTATCTTTAGCATGCTCATGGGTGATGAAGTGGCTCCAAGAAGGGAATTCATTGAATCACACGCGAAATATGCTAAAATTGATGCCTAAAAGTTAGTATTAATACAATTTTTGGCGATTTTAACAAAAAACAGCCCTTGAACTCAAATGAATAACAATAAATAACCTACTTTCAATTAGAAATTTTCACTTTAAAATTTATATAAAATGGACACTACAAAAATGATTAAAGCGTATTGCTTAAAAACAAAAGAAAAAAATGTACCAATGCTTGACGCTGTCATCACTAGAACTGCAAAAGGCGGTTATATGGCAGGTGGCCACGATGGTAAAGGAAATAAAATGGCAGCAATCTTAAGCGAAACTAATGCGCTTAAAGCTATTGCTGACGGAGTGGCTACAAAAGGATTCTAGTTTTACTGGATCTTTTTTACACAATTCCAATCTTATTTAAAAGCCGCACTCGATGAATTGAGTGCGGCTTTTAACATTTTTAGCCCTAACCATTATAATTTATTTGACGCCCAATACACCAGTATGTATTTTATTTAGTAAGCGATAACATTCACTCATCCCTTTAATGTCCTTGATGATAAGGATAAAGTTTTTGCCTGCTTGTTTAAAATGCGCAGTGTTCATTGCAGTTTGTGCAAACAATAACAATTGTTTAAAGGTGTCGCTTTCAAAATAAGGTGCATCAGGTCGATTTATAAAAAAACACCTTACCGTTTCGTCTTTCAAAGTCAATTTTTCAAAACCCAATGCGATGGCAATTCTTCTACACTTAACTGTTGTAAATAAATCTTCCACGGACTTAGGCATCGGACCAAATCGATCTACCATTTCCCCATGTAGCAAATCTAATTCTTCGTCATTTTCAGATTGATCCAATCTTGTATATAAGGATAAGCGCTCTCCAATACTTTCAACATAAATATCTGGAATCATAATTTCCAAGTCGGTATCAATCGTACAATCTTGCACATAATCATCCTGCTTGCTAATTTCTTCCTGGAACAATTCTTTAAAATCAGATCTTTTTAATTCTCTTACTGCTTCTGCTAAAATTTTCTGATACATTTCAAATCCAATCTCCACCATAAAACCACTTTGCTCGCCGCCTAATAAATTACCAGCACCACGAATGTCCAAATCACGCATTGCAATTTGAAATCCACTACCAAGTTCACTAAACTGTTCTAAGGTTTGTAATCTTTTTCTAGAATCATCAGGCAAAGTGCTAATGGGCGGCGCTAATAAATAACAAAATGCTTTTTTATTACTTCGGCCTACCCTTCCCCTTAATTGGTGCAAATCACTTAAGCCAAATTGATGTGCATTGTTAATGATGATGGTATTTACATTGGCAATGTCCACCCCACTTTCGACAATATTAGTACACACCAACACGTCATATCTTTTTTCAATAAAATCTAATATTTTTTCTTCCAATTGATGCCCTTCTAATTGACCATGCGCGAATCCAATACTTAAATCTGGGCATAAGCGCTGAATAATCGCGCACATTTCCGACAAGCCTTGCACCCGATTATGAATAAAAAATACCTGTCCGCCGCGTTCTGCTTCGTAATAAATGGCTTCGCGAATGATATCCTCATTAAACACCTGTACTTCCGTATGAATGGGTTGCCTATTGGCAGGTGGTGTATTAATAATACTTAAATCGCGCGCGCCCATTAAACTAAAATGTAAAGTTCTTGGAATGGGTGTTGCTGTTAATGTTAAACAATCAACCGTCGCTCTTAAAGTTTTTAATTTTTCCTTATGGCCTACCCCAAATTTTTGTTCTTCATCAATAATCATTAAACCCAAATCCTTAAACACCACATCCTTTCCTAAAATACCATGGGTGCCCACTAAAATATCCACCTTACCTTGTTTTACTTTTTCAATGGTTTCCTTTTTTTGCGCAGCGGATTTAAACCTGTTTAAATAATCAACTGTAATGGGAAAATCCTTTAAGCGATCCACAAATGTTTTGTAATGTTGAAATGCTAAAATTGTAGTAGGCACCAAAAGTGCTACCTGCTTTCCATCAATGGCTGCTTTAAATGCTGCCCTAATTGCTACTTCCGTTTTGCCAAAGCCCACATCTCCACAAACCAATCTGTCCATGGGCGAAGGTGTTTCCATATCCTTTTTTACATCGGCTATTGCCTTTGCTTGATCCAAAGTTTCTTCATAAATAAACGAGGCTTCTAATTCATATTGCATGTAGTTATCCGGCGTAAACGCAAACCCAGCTTGTGCTTTACGTTGTGCATACAACTTAATCAAATCAAATGCAATCTCCTTCACCTTTGCTTTTGTTTTGTCTTTTAACTTTACCCAAGCATCGGAACCTAACTTATTAATTTTAGGAGGCGCCCCTTCCTTTCCAGTATATTTTGAAATTTTATGTAGTGAATTTATATTCACATATAATATATCACTGTCCTTATATATAATCCTGACCGCTTCCTGCATTAAACCATTTACGTCAATTTTTTGGAGTCCACTATATACACCTACCCCATGGTCAATATGCGTAACATAATCGCCAGGTTGCATATCACGCAATGTTCTAAGCGTGATGGCCTTACTTTTACTATAGGCCTGCTTTACTTTGTATTTGTGATAGCGTTGAAATATTTGATGATCCGTATAACAAACAATTTTATGATCATGATCAATAAACCCTTCATGAATATTTTTAACAACAGGTGTAAATTGTATTTCTGTTTTTAAATCTGTGAAGATAGCGTGTAAACGTTCCAATTGTTTTGCTTGCTCTGCAAAAATAAATAAGGCGTACCCCT
Organism: Sediminibacterium sp.; assembly: GCA_030832695.1. Next base: position 4,797 of record JAURIP010000074.1, read on the forward strand.
TTTTTTCAAGTTCCTGCAAGTTGGCAATCAGCAATTGAAATTGTCGATTAAAGCTAGGTTGCACTTGGGTGTTAAATGAAATGACCTCCTTTGCAATATTTGCCTGAAACCCCCATTCTATGATGGTACTATTCAACAAAGAAGCCTCTGCATTTTCAACAGTATCAAAATCATCTAATTGGGTATGTTTGATATGCGCATCGCCTAATTCAATTGGTTTATTATTTGCAGTATGCGTTAAAAAATCATTCAAGGACTCCCATTGATCCATCCCACGTTGCTTAATTACATTCCAATCCTTCACCCAAAGAATAGTGTTACTATTCATAAATTCAATGAGTGGTATTTTTTCAGTATCCTCAAATTGGGTGGTTACGTTTGGAATAATGTTTACTTGTAATAATTTACGTTCACTCAATTGCGTTGCAGGATCAAACAAGCGAATACTATCCACCTCTTCGCCAAACAATTCAATACGATAAGGCTTTTCATTGCCAAAAGAATAAATATCAAAAATACCGCCCCTAAGTGCAAACTGCCCTGGCTCATATACAAAATCGGTTCGTTCAAAACCATAGTCAATAAATTGCTGCATCATTGCATTCAAATCAATACTATCATTAGTTTTAATTTGAATGATATTTTTTTGTAAGGTTTTAGGAAGAATCACTTTTTCAAAAAGCGCTTCCGGATAGGTCACAATAATTTTTTTATTTCCGCCCATTGAAATTTTAGTCAATGCTTCAGTTCGCAACATCACATGCGAAGGATTTAAAAAATTAAAATTATGTGGTGTTTTGAAAGAGGAAGGGAAATAAAACAAATCCATCGCCTCCGTCACACTTTCAATGGAATTAAAAAAATACGCAGCTTCCTCGGCATCATTTAATACAACAATATGATTCCACTGATTCGTTTTCTCATGCGTAAAAATAGTTTGTAAAACAAAAGCGGGGACCGATCCATTGAGGTGCTGTAAGAAAATTTGAAAAGGACTTTTTTGCGTTTCGGACATAGCTATCCTGTCCGCCAAAGAATTTAGGAGGGGGGATACATTAAACCGTTCAAACAAGGATTGCTCATTCATACATCACGCTACAAAGATACTATTTCAATGCTAATAACTTGCTTTGGCGCTAATAATTACTTCAATGGGCGTAAAGGTTCCCGCAGAAACTTGCACAATGCCTAACTCATTGCGTTGATTAAAGCTAGCAGCATAATATCCACCTTCATACCCCACAAAAATGCTATACCTGCCTGGAGCTAAGTTAACTTTAAAATAGCCTAAACTATCAGTAGCATAAGACCCAATTAATTGGGTGCTTGGCTGTCGAAATATACTACCGCTTATTTGAGTAGCAGATTGCATACTCGTTGGTTCAAAAACATATAATTGGGTCGCATATCCAATACCCTTTGAAAAAGTCTTTCCCTTTTGTGGCATTTGATTGCCTTTTTGTTCAAAAATTTGACCTTGAATACCTTGCGCTACTTGTGCTTTTGATTGTTTTTTAATAGTCAAACATCCCAGTAATAATCCAGCCATTAGCATTAAACCTAAGGTAGTTTTATAAACCCTTTTCATTGCATTTGCATTTGTTTAAAGTTACAACAAAATTTAAACAGATTTACAAACAACTATTAGCTAAAACTGTCGATAGTAAGGGCCTTATAAATCAGTTAAATTGCCAAAAAATAGATAATAAATTGTAATTTCGAATACTCCTATTATAAGGTTTTATAAAAATACCCGCATGAAAAAATGGCAAATTTGTTTATTGGTTTCGTTTATTTTTTTTCAACAAATAAATGCACAGGTTCAAACCAAAAAATTAATACTGTTAAGTACGGCAAAATCATTAGATATTGAATCCCGCGCTTCTTATTCAGATGCATTAATCAAGGCCAAGGAAAAAAGGTGGCCTTTATTTTATCAAGCCGGAAATAGCCGTCGTTCCTTAATGGGCATTGATGCGGCAGGCATGCCCATTTATTATACAAGTTTTGCGGATCCTATTCCAGCAATCACAGTCAATACAAATAAACTTTGGCCAACCGCACCTAACGGATTTAATTTAACTGGCGAAAGCGATAGCTTAACAAATACTTTTGGTGTTTGGGACCAAGGTGCTGTGCGCACAACGCATATTGAACTGAGAAATAGAATTATTCAAAAGGATAATGCCACTACCGCTTACGAACACGGCACGCATGTAATTGGCACGATTATGTCGAAGGGATTGAACCCGTTAGCAAAAGGAATGTCCTATAATTTAAAAGGAGCTTATTCCTATGACTGGAATAATGATAATAGTGAAATGTCAGCAGCTGCAGCAAATGGAATGCTTATTTCCAATCACTCCTACGGAATAGTTAGTGGTTGGGATCAAAATAGTGATTCAGCGGATCGTTGGGAATTCAATGGTAAGTATGATGAAAAGGAAGATTTTAAATTTGGGCTTTACAATTATGAAGCACAGTTACATGATTCCATTATGTACAATGCCCCTTTTTATTTAATTGCGAAAGCTGCAGGAAATAATCATGGA
>JAURIP010000215.1 GCA_030832695.1 Sediminibacterium sp.
AAAAAATGGATGCAGGTGCATCGTTGGTACAAATTTGGACAGGATTTATTTATGAAGGTCCATATATTGTAAAAAATATTTGCGTTCATTTAAGTGCTAATAAATAATTTACATGTTAACGATTCAAGAATTTTGTTTTAATGCTTTTCAAGAGAATACTTATATCATTTATAATGCGGATAAAGAAGCCATTATTATTGACCCGGGTTGTTACACGCGCATGGAACAAAAAATATTAACTGACTTTATTAGTGCCCAGCAATTAACACCCACATTATTATTAAATACGCATTGTCATTTGGATCATGTGTTTGGAAATAATTTTATTAGTACGACCTACCAATTGGCAGCGCATTTTCATCCCAATGAACAAATTGTTTTGGATCGTTTGCCTGAAGCAGCGGCTAAATGGGGGGTCGCTACTGAACCTTATATCGGACCTGTAAAGGATATTCAAGCCGATGAAATTATTTCATTTGGAAAGGACAGCTTCAAAGTGCTACTTACCCCAGGTCACTCCCCTGGTAGCGTTTGTTTTTACAATGAAAGTCAGGATTTTATCATTGGTGGTGATTTAATTTTTATGGACGGCGTTGGCCGTACCGATTTACCTGGAAGCAACCCATCTGACCTTGTTAAAAGTATCCAAGAACAAATATTCCCCTTGCCCGATAGCCTTACAATTTACTCTGGTCATGGGCCAGCCACTACCTGGGGTAGAGAAAAATTACACAACCCTTATATTAAGTACCTACTTAAGGATTAAGGCTTTAAGTTGTTTAGTTAACAATTTGATAATAATCAGCAAAAGGAAGGTTCTGCTATTTAAGAATTACTTTTGTAACAATTATGGCAGACGATCCTATAAAAATATTGATTGCTGATGATGAACCAGACATCATCGAAATTATAAGTTTTCATTTAATGAAAGCTGGGTTTGATATTGCAACTGCAAGAGACGGAAGCGAAGCCATTGAAAAAGCAAAACAATTTGAACCAGATTGTATTATTTTAGATGTGATGATGCCAAAGCGAACAGGATTTGAAGTTTGCGAATACTTAAGAAGTAACTCACAGTTTGACAAAACTTTAATCGTATTATTAACAGCACTGAATGATGAGGCTTCACATATTAAAGGACTTGAATTAGGTGGCGATGATTTTGTTTCCAAACCCATTAGCCCGAAAGTTTTAATAAGTCGCATCACTGCACTTTTCAGAAGAATTCAACCTGCCGCAGGTGATTCAAAAATTGTGACCACCAATGGTTTAACCATTGATCCTGCGCAATACAGAACATCCCTAAATGGGGTGCAATATGTTTTAGCTAAAAAAGAATTTGAACTATTATATTTATTGGCCGCGCAAAAAGGCCGTGTATTTTTAAGAAACGAAATACTTTCCCAAGTTTGGGGCAATGATGTTATCGTAGGCGATCGCACTATCGATGTACATATTCGTAAAATAAGAGCGAAATTAGGTATTGATTGTATTACCACTGTGAAAGGGGTGGGTTACAAATTCGATTATTAGTGACAAAATAGATACCTTCGTATTCGCCTCTATAAAGGCACAGGTGCATGTTTAAACAAAAAAATTTATCTCCAAAGCAATTAGCTGCGCTCACTGCACTGCTACTTTCTAGTATTATTGCAACAAGCGTTTTTTTATTAATGCATGATTGGCGCTATTGGGTGGGTTACTTTTTAGTCTGCTTTATTTTTGCTTACTTATTAATACACCAAATTTTAGATTTTTTTGTTTATCGAAAAATTAAATTGATCTATAAATTAATTGCTCAAACAAAAGCAACAAAACGCGAAGAGGCTTATCAAAAATATATACTTCCTCGAAAGGGAATGGATGAAGTAAGAGAAGATGTGGAAGCATGGGCCGTTCAAAAAGCTAATGAAATTGCGACACTACAATCTAATGAGGAATTTAGAAAAGAATTTTTACAAAATTTGTCACACGAAATTAAAACCCCCATTTTTGCCATTCAGGGTTACCTTGAATTATTAAGTGATGGCGAAATAAATAATCCTGCACAAAGGGATAAGTTTGTTCATCAAGCACAAGCGAACGTTTTAAGATTGGTACAGTTATTAAATGATGTAGATACCATTACTAATTTAGAAATAAGCAAAGACCCCATATTAAAACATTCCTTTGTTATCCAGGATTTAATCAATGAAGTGGCGCAAAACTTAAGCGTAAAGGGCCTCAAAAAAAATATTCAATTTCATTTTAAAAAAGGAAGTGAATCACCCACCACTGTATTTGCTGATAAAAATAAAATTTATCAAGTTTTAGTAAATATATTTTCTAATGCGGCGAAGTATGGAAAAATAGATGGCCAAATTATTGCTAGCGTATACAAATTGGAAGAAGGTAAAGTGTTGATTGAAATAAGCGATGATGGTATTGGCATTGCGGAGGAACATATCCCAAGATTATCTGAGCGTTTTTATAGAACAGACGATGCGCGAAGTAGAGATATTGGTGGCACAGGTCTGGGACTTGCCATCTGCAAACACATTTTAGAAGCACATCAGGAAACCATGCACATCAGAAGCACCGTGAATGTGGGCACAACAGTTGGTTTTACCTTGCCTAACACGATGTCTTAAGGATATTTTTCCGTTACTTTGTATACTAAATTTTCAACATGCAAACAATTTTGGTGACAGGTGGTTGTGGATATATTGGCGCACATACCATTGTAGATTTAATTGAAAATGGCTTTAATGTAATTTCAGTTGATAATTTATCAAGGTCATCCGAAAATTCATTAGCGGGTATTGAAAAAATTACCGGGAAGAAAGTAAAAAATTACAATATCGATCTGACCGACGCGAAAGCAGCGGAATCCATATTTACCGAAAATCCAAATATCACAGGCGTCATTCATTTCGCTGCTTACAAAGCAGTGGGCGAATCTGTGGAAATGCCTTTGGCTTATTACGAGAATAATATTTTTTCCTTAGTGAATTTATTAAAGTTGGCAGTAAAGTACAATGCAATACATTTTATTTTTTCTTCCTCTTGTACTGTATATGGTAACCCAGAAGTTATTCCAGTAACTGAACAAACCCCATTACAACCAGCAGCTTCGCCTTACGGTGCTACCAAGCAAATGGGCGAAAGCATTATTAAGGATGCTGCTTTTGTTGAACCATTATCTACTATTTTGTTGCGTTATTTTAATCCAGTAGGCGCACATCCATCCAATGCGATTGGAGAATTACCCATTGGTCGTCCTCAAAATTTAGTACCAGCCATTACACAAACTGCCATTGGGAAATTAGCTACAATGCAAGTATATGGTGATGATTACGATACACGCGATGGAAGTTGTATTCGTGATTATATTCATGTTTGCGATATTGCACGCGCACATACTTTGGCTTTACAATACTCAATAAAAAACAATCAGCCCAAGAGTTGTGAAATTTTTAATTTGGGTACAGGTAATGGAATTACTGTTCTTGAAGCCATTAAAGCATTTGAAAAAGTTTCAGGTCTTGCATTGAATTATCAAATAGGACCAAGACGTGCAGGAGATATTGTTGCGATTTATGCCAACAACGATTACGCTGTTAAAAAATTAGGCTGGGAAATTAAATACTC
>JAURIP010000197.1 GCA_030832695.1 Sediminibacterium sp.
GCGGACTAGAGAAAAAGAATAAAATTATTTCTAAGGAAGAAAAAGAAGTCATTGCTTATCATGAAGCAGGTCATGCAATATGTGGTTGGTTTTTAGAACACGCCTATCCTTTATTAAAAGTAACCATTGTGCCTCGTGGTACTGCTGCATTAGGTTATGCGCAATACACACCAAAGGAACAATACTTATATACGATTGAGCAATTAACGGATCAAATGTGTATGACTTTGGGTGGGCGTGCTGCAGAACAAATTTTTTTTGGTCGCATATCTACCGGGGCATCTAATGATTTACAACAAATCACCAAGATGGCTTATTCGATGGTGACTACTTATGGCATGAATGATAAAATTGGTAACGTCAGTTTTTACGATCCTTCTCAAGAAAATACTTTCCAAAAACCTTTTAGTGAAGAAACTGGAAAAATTATTGATGAGGAAGTACGTAAGATGATTGATGCTGCTTATCAAAGAACCTTAGGATTGCTAACCACTAAAAAAGCAGAAGTAGAAAAATTAGCAAAAGAATTATTAGACAAAGAGGTATTACATAAAAGTGATGTGGAAGCTTTAATTGGAAACCGTCCATTTGAGGAAGAAAAAGTGGTCACTTTTGATATTGAAGAGGGTAAGGATAAAATCACTACCGAGGAAACTACTTTGGCTGATGCTGCTTCAACTGAACAAGTGATTGCTGCTACCCCAGAACAAGCTAGTGTTGCAACCACCGAACAAGCTAATCAAGCTGATGACACTGAAAAACCAAGTGAGGGTTCAGTATAAAAAATGAGTAATGGAATCACAAGGCGCAAGAAGTAAAATATTACAAAAAATTAAACAGGCCCTCAAGGATCCTGTGCCTGTTCCTTTTCCGGATCAAGTGGCGGAAACGCCCATTTTTTATCCGACGGATCAGGAATTGACCATTGAATTTGCGCAAAAATTTACGGAGTTATTAGGCAAGTTTGTTTACTGTGCCGATGAAGCTGAATTGGTCAACCAGTTGAGTGGGTTAATAAAAGCCAATCATTGGGAAAAAATTTATTCTATTGAGGCAGGTTGGTTAGATGACATGAAGGAATACCATTTTGATCCCGTGAATACAGATGATTTGGCTGGCTGCGATGCTGCCATTACTTTATGTGATCATTTGATTGCTAGAACTGGAACGATTGTATTGAGTAGCCAGCAATTAAGTGGGCGAACCACGAGTGTGTATGCACCTATTCATATTTGTATTGCTTACACGCATCAATTGTTATTTGATGTTTCAGATAGTTTGGCGCAGTTCAAGAAGGAAGCGGATGTAATTCCGAGTATGATTAGTTATGCCACCGGGCCAAGTCGTACAGCAGATATTGAAAAAACCTTGGTCGTGGGAGTGCATGGTCCAAAAGAAGTGTATTGTTTTTTGGTTGATAAATTAATGGATTAGGCAATTCGTATTATAAAAATTGGTTTTTAAAGCCCATTTACATGGAATTAGCACACGGTAAAAAAATATATTTCCTTTCTGATTTCCATTTAGGAGCACCGAATGCAATCGCTAGCCTGGAGAGAGAACAACAGTTGGTGCAATTTCTTAAACAGGCCAAAGCAGACGCAGCAGCTATTTTTATTGTTGGTGATATTTTTGATTTTTGGTTTGAATACAAAACAGTCGTTCCTAAGGGCTTTGTTCGTTTATTAGGCTGCTTGGCTGAAATAAGCGACGCCGGAATTCCATTACATATTTTTACAGGCAATCATGATTTATGGATGCGTGATTATTTGACGCAGGAGCTAAATGCTAAAGTTTATTTTGAACCCAAGCAATTTGAATTTGCTGGCAAGAAATTTTTTATAGGACATGGAGATGGTTTGGGCCCCGGCGATCAAGGATACAAATTCATCAAAAAAATATTTACCAATCCGGTTTGTCAATGGTTGTTTGGTTGTTTGCACCCTGATCTGGGTATTCCCTTAGCTAATTATTTTAGTAGAAAGAGTAGGGCTAAAACAGGAAGTGGTGATGAGCAATTTTTGGGGGAGGATAAGGAATGGTTAATTATTTATACCAAACAAAAAGCAAAGGAGATGGATGTGGATTATTTTATTTTTGGACATCGTCATTATGCTATTGATTTTAAAATAAATGAAACAACAAGGTATATTAATTTAGGGGATTGGATTCGCCTTTACACCTTTGGTGTTTTTGACGGAACTACGATGCAATTGTTGGAGTGGAAAAAATTATAATTAATTTCAATGTTATGCAACTAGACCAAGACTTATTAAGCAATCCAATTCGCAGCTATTTATACGTAGTTGCTATTCTATTAGGCACTTTTATTTTTAAAAGATTTATCTCCCGTTTTTTTGCAAGCTTAATTTATACCTGGGTTGATAAAAAAAATCATTCTGAATTACGTAAAAGCCATGTACATCGTTTAGTGGTGCCTATTGAACAATTTTTACTTTTTTTAGTAGCAGTAATTGCATTGTATGAATTAAAATTTCCTGTATTATGGGATGTGCATTTGTTTAAAGTGAGTTTGCAGCAGGTGATAGAGTCTGTTATTAAATTAGTTTTCATTATTTTATTAATTAGGGTGTTTATTCGAACGCTTGAATTTGTGTCAATCATTTTAGAAGAAAAATCAAAATTAACTAAGTCGCTTTCAGATGATCAGTTGGTTTTATTTTTTCGTGATTTTTTTAAAGTCATATTATACATCATTGGGGTATTATTAATATTGCGCTATGTGTTCAATGAAAATATCGGCAATCTGGTTACCAGCTTAAGTATCGTAGGTGCTGCTGTGGCCTTGTCTATGCGCGAAAGTTTGGAAAATATCATTGCCTCCTTCATCATATTTTTCGACAAACCCTTTTCGGTGGGCGACTTAGTGAAAGTAAATAATTTCACTGGTACCATTGAGAAAATTGGATTAAGAAGTACGCGCATTCGCACACAGGAAAAAACTTACATTACGGTTCCAAACAAGCAAATGGTAGATAATATTGTTGATAATATTAGCTGCAGGACAGAGCGTAAAATTGAAATGGATTTGCAATTAAGTGTACATACTTCTGCAGATGCATTAACTCATCTCGCATCTTATATGCGTTCTGAAATTGCAAAACATCATGCGATTATTAACAGTTCAGTTTTTGTGTCAGATGCAGGGAAACAATTTCATACCATTCATATTGAATGTTTTATTTCAATAGATACTGATTTCGATGTTTTTCAGCAATTGCGTGAAACCTTAAATTTGAAAGCGGTGGAATATGCCAATGCGCATCAAATTAGTTTTTCCGAAAAAGGGTAGTTTATAAATTTTCTTTTAGTGTAATTAAAAAACTTTTTAAGTTTTTTAAACTGTTTAAAACTGCAATATTTTTTTCCGCCTTTTCCTTATTATTTTTTAAATAAGTTTTTGCGCCATCAATGGAATATTTTTTTTCACGCAGTAGGAAGTATATTTGTTTTAATAATTCAATATCCTGTATGCGGAATAAGCGATCTCCTTTGCGCGTTTTGCGCGGTTGAATTTGTTTGAATTCTTTTTCCCAATATCGAATTAAAGAGGTGTTTACATTAAACCAATGCGCCACTTCGCCGATAGGGTAGTATAATTTTTTTTCCAATATTTCCGCCGAGGGGATGTTTACTTTTCCCATCTCTGCATCCATAGATGCAAATGATTTACGGCCTCTTTTTTGAATTGTTGCACTTGTATTTAAATGTTGTGCCGACCTTGAAACCACTGGTAATTCTTCTTCGGCTACTTGATTTAAAACTGGTTCTGTATAGGAAGTAGGGGTGGCTTGCTTTGCGATTGGCTTTGTATGCTTGTTTGATTTAATGGACTTAGGAGCAGCAATATGAACAGGGCTGCTCATATCATTTCCAAATAAGTCCAATTGTTGTAAATCTTTAGCCA
>JAURIP010000116.1 GCA_030832695.1 Sediminibacterium sp.
CATTATTTAGTAAAAGAAGAAATGACCCATTATGGCGCGAAGAAATTAATTCTAAAGCACAAGACTACAGGTAAAATAACAGAACAAACAATCAATTAGTTCCTGACTATTATATTTTAAAGTCATCATCATAGGGAAGCTAAATGGTTTGCCATCAGGACCATTTGGTATTTTAAAATTAGGAGATGGTTTCATAGGCGAGCCAACTTAATGATGTGAACAACATACCATTTTCAAATCATGTACAAGCGCTTTAAACTCTTTTGGTTTTCCCCATAAAAACTACCTAGTATATTAAATGTGGATTAATAGATTTATAACCAGCTGTAGCTAGATGTATGAAGTGTCTTTTTATTTAGTTTTAAGCATATTTAAATAAACAAGGCGTTCATTGCTTTGATATGAAAGGATATAAAAAATAAAAGATTATATCAAAATATTTTTATCTTTAAAATATGGCGAAAAGCAAGCAAATTTTAGGAAACAAGAAGCTTTTATTAGAAAAAGGAGATAAAATATACCAACCTGGTATTTCTGTAGATTGCGTCATTTTAGGATTTCAAGAGAACGTACTAAAAGTACTTTTGTTAAAAGTAGAACATTCAAATAAATGGGCTTTACCTGGAGGTTTCATAAAAAAAAATGAGCCCATTGAACATGCTGCTGTTAGAGTTTTACAGGAAAGGACTGGCGTTAAGAATATCTTCTTACAACAATTTAATGTGTTTGGCGATCCTGATAGGTCCGATGCCAGCATTCATCAAAACAGATACCTAGAATATGGTATTAAAATTCCTAAAGATAATTGGCTTTTACAAAGGTTTATCACTATTGGATTTTATGCATTAATTGATTTTTCTGACGAAAATTTAAAAGCAGTTATTTCAGATGAAACTACAGCATGGATTGATATTAATAAGTTATGTCATCTTATGATGGACCATGAGGCAATTGTCTTAAAAGCCTTGGAAGCACTTAGGTCACAGCTAGCCTATATACCAATTGGTAGGAACCTGATGCCTAAAAAATTCACCATGCCTGAATTGCAAAAATTATATGAAACAATTTTAGATCGAAAATTAGATCGTAGAAATTTTCAACGAAAAATGCTAAGCTTTGATATCTTAAATAAATTAAGTGAGATCCGAAAGGGAGGTGCACACAAGGCACCTTTCCTTTACTCCTTTAATGATAAGAAATACCAAAAAGCACTTAAAGATGGATTGTATGGTAGCTGGTAAATAAGTTAAAATAACTCCTTTACTTCACCCAATTCACTTTAACAGCTTGTACATCTCTTGAATTTGGACCAATCATGATTTGAAAATCACCTGACTCCCAATCAAATTTTAGTTCTGAATTATAAAATTTAAGCAACTCAGTTGTGATTTCAAAGACCACTTCCCTGGTTTCACCTGGTGCTAATTCAATTTTTTCGAACCCTTTTAATTCCTTAACTGGTCTTGTAATAGTACCTACTTCATCTTTTATATACAATTGAACCACTTCTTTACCTGCGTATTTCCCCGTGTTCTTGACAGGTATCGTTACCCTTAATTTTTGATTGCCCTTTAATTGCTTAGAAGACAACTGCATAGCGCCATACTCAAAACTAGTATAGCTTAATCCAAAACCAAATGGATATAAGGGTTCATTAGACACATCTATATAATTGGATTGGAATTTAGAGAACCATTTTCCAGTCAATGGACGACCTGTATTTTTATGATTATAATACAAAGGTATCTGTCCTACATTTTGAGGGAAGCTCATACTTAATTTTCCAGAAGGATTGACTTTACCCAATAAGGCATCTGCAATTGCATCTCCAGCTTCAGATCCTGCAAACCATACATCTAAAATAGCAGGTACATTTTCATTTTCCCAATTCAATGTCAAAGGACGGCCATTGAATAAAACCAATACAACTGGCTTACCTGTTGCAACCAAGGCCTTTAACAATCGCTTTTGTGCTTCAGGAATATCGATATTAGATTTAGACGCACTCTCTCCACTACTTTCTGCACCTTCCCCAAGTGCAGCTACAATCACATCTGCATCTGCACTAATAGCTAATGCTTCTTGAATCATTGCCTCAGGAGTTCTATTATCACGTGCAATATCTTTTTCAAATAATGTTTGGCGTCTTTGCAATTCAAAATCATCTTCTAAATTTGATCCCATTGCATAAACCAGTTTGCCATTATTACCTATCGCATCTGTAAGTCCTTTTAATAGACTAATTGATTTTGAATTATCTGCACCCACACTCCATGTCCCGGTCATATTTTCTTTAGCATTCGCAAGAGGCCCAACTAAGGCAATTTTTTTGCCAGGAGTAATAGGTAGGACATTATTATTCTTTAACAATACAAAACTTTGGGCTGCGATCCTTCTTGCTTCAGCTCTGTTTGCAGTTGTAAAAACTTCTGTAGCAGATCTTTGTTCGTTACAATACCTGTATGGATCATCAAATAAACCTAATTGATATTTTGAAATCAATATACGCTCACATGCTTTGTTGATTTGCGCCAAAGTTACTTTACCTTCTTGTAATGATTTTTTCATGGTATTTAAAAAACCCTCACCCACCATATCCATATCTACACCGGCATTCAAAGACATGGCATTCACTGTTTGCGCATCACCCACACCATGATTTGTCATTTCTGGAATACCTGTGTAATCTGACACCACAAAGCCCTCAAATTTCCATTGCTTTCTCAACACATTATCAATTAGCCATTTATTACCAGAAGCAGGAATACCATCCACTTCGTTGAATGACATCATCACAGAAGCAACACCAGCATCCACTGCTGCTTTATATGGAGGAAAGTATTCATTGTACATTCTCACTCGACTCATATCTGTTGTATTGTAATCTCTTCCTCCCTCAGCTGCACCATACAAAGCATAATGCTTTACACAAGACAAAATAGTATTAGGTGCAGATAAATCGTCTCCCTGATAACCATGTACCATCGCTTTTGCAATAGCACTACTTAAAAAAGCATCTTCCCCATTCCCTTCTGAAACCCTACCCCATCTTGGATCTCTTGTCAAATCAACCATAGGAGAAAATGTCCACTGTATCCCATCTGCACTCGCTTCGCTCGCTGCAATACTTGCAGAACGTTTTATCAATTCCATATCCCAGGTGGCAGACATGCCTAATGGAATAGGAAAAATTGTTTTATACCCATGTATCACATCCATCCCAAATAACAATGGAATATGCAGTCTAGAATTATTAACTGCGTATTGCTGTAATTCTTTAATCTTGGTAACAGAACGAATATTAAATACCCCTCCCACTTTTCCAGCTTTCACTTTATCAGCGATATCAGAGCTACTTACAGCACCAGTTACAAAATCACTAGATGCTGGTAGGTTTAATTGGCCTAACTTTTCTTCTAATGTCATTTTAGACATTAATGTATTCACAAACTGATGCATTTTAGCATCCTTATCGACTTGAGCAAATCCAAAAAAAACAAATAAAATTCCAACCATAGTTAAGTGCACTCTTTTCATAGATTCCATTTTATAATTTCAATTAAAGTTTACCAGACAATCGTCGAAGCAGATTTTTCGGGCAGCGTAAAGTTATATTTTTTTTGTTCAAAATCAATTGTAAAAACTGCTTCCTTTCCTGTATTTAATGCAACCAATACTTTTTTACCATCGGGTCTTTTAAAACCAATGGATTGAATTTGCTTGTTTGATGATTTTGTTTGAATACGTGTTGATCCTACTGATATAAATGGCGCAACCTGACCAATAATATAGTAACTCACATTGCGCTTTAGTTCAGAACCTGCAATAGTTAATGCTCCCAAGCATTCTGTGCATCCACCGGGTGTGTGTGGGCCATATATTGGGTCATTGGCCAAATTCCATTCCAATACCATACTACTCCAATTAGACATGGTGCCAATGACAATATGCTGCATATGCCACATAAAGTCACCATCAAAACTACCCTTCGCACCCGTCCATTGTTCGGTAAAATAAATCTTTTTATCTGGGTGTGCTTGATGCAGTTTTGATAAAGCAGACTCATGGCCCAGGTATAAATGAAATGCGGAAGCACTTATAAAAGACCTAGTAACCGAATCATTCAAAATCTGAATTGGATAATTTGGATTATCCGCATTATGATCCCAAATAACAATTTCAGTAAGTATGCCTTGTTGTTTAAAAGCTGGGCCCAAATGATTTTTTATAAATACATTTTGCTCCATTGCAGTCATTAACATACTTGGATTATTGCCCCCATGTTCAGGTTCATTCTGAATGGTAACTGCATTAATTTGCAAGCCTTCTGCTCGCATCAAATGAATGTATTTCACAAAATATTGCGCATAGGTTTCATAATATTTTGTAAGCAAATGACCACCTTTCGATTTTCCATTGTCTTTCATCCAAACCGGTGGGCTCCATGGAGAAGCAATTAATTTTATATTGGGTTGGATCGACTGAATTTCTTTTAAAATAGGAATTAAAAATTCCCGATCTTTTGCAATAGACATTTTTTTTAAATCTGGATCTACTTCACCTTTCTTTAAATCGTCATAACTAAATACAGTTGCATCCAGATCAGAAGCCCCGATACTTATTCTTAAATAATTTACATTTAGGTCATTAGGCCCTTGTCCAAATAATTCTTTTAAAATAGTTGCTCGATTTTGAAGGGGCATCTGATATAATAAATAAGCACTACCCCCTGTTAATGTATATCCAAAGCCTTCTATTTTTTGAAATTGAATTTGATCATTAAAATAAACTGTATCTATAGAACCTGTGTTTTTATTTTGCTCCGACTCTTGCCATGAGGCGTCCATTTTATTGCGTAAAAAACGACCATCCGCACTGGTAATTGTTTGAATGAACTGACTATGCCCATTGAGTGCTAAAAGCCCTAGGAAGCCAAAAATGAATATACCACTTTTCATAATCAATCATTTAATACAAATAAATATACAATGAATTGTCTTAAAAAATGGTAAGTTTAGGAATGCAAATCCAGCGATCTACATTTCAAATACAATTACTTGGAGACCACGCTATTGTATATAAAATAAATACAGGGCAATTAAAGGATCTTGATCCAAATTTATTGGCTTTCACCCAATTTGTAACCAATGAAAAAATCAATGGAATAAAGGATATTATACTTGCATATGATACATTAACATTGGTCTACGATATCCTCCATTTTGATCCAAATCCTTTTTTATTTGCACATACTATTTTAGAAGCATTTAATGCATCAAAAAATAATATTGTTAGTATTGAAAAAAGGTCGATTATAGAGATTCCTGTATGCTATGATGCAAGCTTAGGTATTGATTTACAAAATGCAGTCAAAGCATCTAATTGCAGCATAGATGAACTGATACAACAACATAGTGAAAAAATTTACACCGTATATTGTCTGGGTTTTTTACCAGGCTTTGCTTATATGGGAGAAGTCCCTCATGCAATTCAATTACCAAGGCATCCATCACCAAGATCA
>JAURIP010000166.1 GCA_030832695.1 Sediminibacterium sp.
TTTGGGGTTTCTGATAGAGGTGCAAGTATCCGTATTCCAATTGGTGCGGTAGAAAAAGGTTGGAAAGGATGGTTGGAAGATCGTCGTCCAAATTCAGCTGCTGATCCTTATAAAGTAGCTGCTAGAATTATTAAAACAGTAAAAACTGCAAAAGTTTAAGGTTCAATAATTATGTTTAAATTGACTTAAGTCGGCAATCGTAACCCGTTTTTGATCAAAATCCCCCAATTTGGGGGATTTTTTGTTGATTACTCCTACCAAATTGCCCCTAACTTTGTTTCATTGCTAATATAAAATTTAATCATATATGTCACTAAGAACAGAGGCCGTTAAACATGTAAGTCATGTTGCAACAAATACACCTATTGTAAATGCACACAAAATCACGACCATTTTTAATGAAAGTGTTTTTACTTTAAAAACAGCAAGAGAATTTTTAAGTGATGAAGCTTATAAAAGTTTAGTCAATAGTAATAAGGGCGCCAAAAAAATTGATCGTGCGGTGGCTAACCAAATAGCTACAGGTTTAAGATCATGGGCAGAAAGTAAAGGGGTTACACACTTTACACACTGGTTTCAACCTTTGAGTGGTGCGACTGCTGAAAAGCATGATTCATTTTTTACATTAAAATCAGATGGCACTGCTATCGAAGAGTTTGATGGCGCTGCATTAATACAACAAGAGCCTGATGCATCTTCTTTCCCGAATGGTGGATTAAGAGCCACTTTTGAAGCAAGAGGATATTCTGCATGGGATCCATCTTCACCAGCTTTTATTATTGAAATTGGTAGTGGTAAAACATTATGTATTCCAACAATTTTTATTGCCTACACGGGTGAATCATTGGACTATAAAGCACCATTGATGAAAGCAGTGGAAGCAGTCAATAAAGCAGCTGTTACCGTATGTAATTATTTTGATAAAAATATTTCTAAAGTAGTACCTACTTTAGGTTGGGAGCAAGAATATTTTGTGATTGATGAAGCCTTGGTCAATGCTCGTCCCGATTTAGTACAATGTGGTCGTACTGTATTTGGTTCAGCACCTGCAAAAGGGCAACAATTGGAAGATCATTATTTCGGATCTATTCCTGAAAGAGTTTATGCATTCATGCGTGACTATGAAAATGAAGCATACAAATTAGGCATTCCTTTAAGAACAAGACATAATGAAGTAGCACCTGCACAATTTGAGTGTGCGCCTATTTTTGAAGAATGTAATATCGCAGTGGATCATAACATTTTATTAATGGACGTGATGACCCGTGTTGCAAAGCGTCACCGCTTGGTGGTATTGTTACATGAAAAACCATTTGCAGGAATTAACGGAAGTGGTAAGCACAATAACTGGAGTATGGCTACGGATACTGGTATTAATTTATTAGCACCAGGTAAAACACCTAAGACCAACTTAATGTTCTTAACCTTTTTTGTAAACACTATTAAAGCAGTTCATGACTATGCTGATATATTAAGAGCATCCATTGCCTCTGCTTCTAATGATTTTAGATTAGGTGCCAACGAAGCGCCTCCAGCCATCATTTCCGTATTTATTGGTGAATACTTAACCAAAGTATTGAATGATGTGGAAACTAGAGTCGGTGGAAAATTTGATGAACAAGATGAAGCCATTTTGAAATTAGATTTACATAGAAGTATCCCTGAATTACTGATTGACAACACCGATCGTAACAGAACTTCTCCATTTGCATTCACTGGAAATAAATTTGAATTCCGTGCAGTAGGATCCACTGCGAACTGTGGTCATCCAATGACAGTGTTAAATACCATTATTGCAGATACATTAGTAAAATTTGCTGCAGAAGTAGATGCTTTAATTGAGAAAGGAGATAAAAAGGAAATCGCAATCATGCAAGTGATTCAAAAATATATTGTATCGAGTAAAAAGATTTTATTTGAGGGCGATGGCTATAGTGAAGAGTGGCATAAAGAAGCGGAGAAAAGAGGATTGCCTAATTTAAAAACAACCCCTGTTGCTTTAGATGCAATGGTGACCGAAAAATCAAAGAAATTATTTAAGGACAATGGTATTTACACGCATGCGGAGTTAGAAGCACGTTACGAAATTGAATTAGAAACTTATATTAAGAAAGTACAAATTGAAGCACGTGTGATGGGTGATTTGGCAACCAATCATATTATTCCAGCGGCAATTAAATATCAAAATGAGTTATTGAAAAATGTAAGCTTACTTCGTGAAGCTGCATTGCCTGAAAAATTATACAAGGGTCAATTAACTTTATTAAAAGATGTAAGTACGCATATCCAACAAGTGTATGAGAACACATATGCAATGGTGGAAGAAAGAAAAGTAGCCAATAACATTACTGATTCAAGAGAAAAAGCAATTGCTTATGAAGCAAAAGTAAAAGCACAATACTTTGACAAAATCCGTTACCACGTTGATAAATTAGAGCAATTGGTAGACGATGAATTATGGACCTTGCCTAAATACAGAGAGATGTTGTTTTTGAGATAACATCATTTACAGCGGAAATAAAATATTCCCCAGAGGTAATATCAAAAGAAATGTCCCCACGAGAAATCGGGGGACATTTTTAGTATCGTTAGAGAAAAAGAAAATAATTAAAAAGGGAGCTCCTTTATGGGGCTCCCTTTTTAATTTCATCAGAGAATTTTTATGTAGCTTTTATATTTCTCTTAAAAGCTACATAAAAATTACTTCAATGTAAAAGTTTCTAAAAATTTAGTAGTGAAATTTCCTTTTCTAAAATCTTCGTTTTGCATTAATTGCAAATGAAAAGGAATTGTTGTGTGCACCCCTTCAATCACGTATTCACTTAAGGCACGATACATGGTATTGATCGCTTCTTCACGCGTTTGCGCAACAGTGATTAATTTACCAATCATTGAATCGTAATAAGGAGGAATGACATAACCTGCGTACACGTGACTATCTACACGAACACCATGTCCGCCTGGGGTATGCAATACAGTGATCTTTCCTGGGGAAGGTCTAAAGTCATTATAAGGATCTTCGGCATTGATACGACATTCAATAGCGTGTAATTGTGGTTCGTAATTACGACCTGAAATTTTTTCACCCGCCGCTATCTTTATTTGCTCCTTGATTAAATCATAACTTACTACTTCCTCTGTAACGCAATGTTCTACTTGAATACGGGTATTCATTTCCATGAAATAAAAATTGCGATGCTTGTCCACTAAGAATTCAACGGTACCTACGCTTTCATAATTAATGGCTGACGCAGCTTTAATAGCAGCATCTCCCATGCGTTGTCTTAATTCAGGTGTCATAAATGGAGAAGGAGATTCTTCTACCAATTTTTGGTGTCTGCGTTGAATAGAACAATCACGTTCACTCAAATGACAAACATTTCCATATTGATCACCTGCAACTTGAATTTCTATATGTCTTGGTTCCTCCACAAATTTCTCCATGTACAAACCATCATTTTTAAAACTAGCGCCGGCTTCCATTTTAGCAGCACTATATGCTTTTTCAATTTCTTCCTCATTAAAAACAACACGCATCCCTTTTCCGCCACCACCAGCGGTTGCTTTAATGATCACTGGGTAACCTATTTCTTTGGCTAATTTTTTTGCTGCATCTACACTTTCTAATAAACCTTCTCCGCCCGGAACTACTGGAACTCCTGCTTTTATCATGGTTTCTTTCGCCGTGATCTTGTCCCCCATTTTATTAATCATATCAGGTGTGGGCCCAATAAATTTAATGCCATGATCCGCACAAATTTGCGCAAACTTTGCATTCTCTGCTAAAAATCCATATCCTGGATGCACCGCATCAGCGTTCGTAATTTCACAAGCCGCCATAATATGTGGAATATTCAAATAGGATTCTTGTCCTTTAGGACCTCCAATACAAACCGCTTCATCTGCGAACTTTACATGTAAACTATCTTTATCAGCAGTAGAATAAACAGCTACTGTTTTAATACCCATCTCACGACAGGTTCTGATAATACGTAAAGCAATTTCGCCACGATTGGCTATCAATATCTTTTTAAACATTTTTTTAATTTAAATTAGAAAATGGGAGCAAGCCTATGCTGGTTCAACCAAGAACAAAGGCTGATCATATTCCACTGGACTTGCATCTTCCACCAATACTTTAACGATGGTACCTTTTACCTCACTTTCAATTTCGTTAAATAACTTCATGGCTTCGATGATACATACCACTTTACCTGGGCTCACTTCTGTTCCTTCCTCAGCCATCAAAGGCTTATCAGGAGAAGCGCGACGATAAAATGTTCCGATCATTGGACTTTTAATAGTAATCAAGTTGCTTGCAACTGGAGCAGCAGGAGCTCCGGTTGGTGCCGCAGGAGCCGCTTGCATAGCTGGGGCTGCTGGACCGGAAGAATACATTTGAGCAGGAGCGGTGGTAACCGTTACCTTTTCTTCCTTTTGTTTAATGGTTACTTTACCATCCTTATCTTCGATGCTAATTTCACCGATATTACTCTTGTTAACTACTTTAATTAAATCGTGAATTTGTTTCAAGTCCATATTTGGCAATTTTGGGTAAAATTGGTGTTTTTTTGGTAAAAAA
>JAURIP010000027.1 GCA_030832695.1 Sediminibacterium sp.
ATTAAACATTATATGAAAGTAAATTTAAGGTCATTTAAGCAGAAAGTAAGACACAACGGTAAACAATTAAAATCTTTTTTAACTAAAACAAGTAAACACAATTCAAAAGCATGGGAAGCGAGTGCTGAAAAATTAAATAAAGAAGTTTGGCAGGAGGTTGATTGTTTAAGCTGTGCAAATTGTTGTAAAACAATGACACCAACTTTTACGCCTACGGATATAAAAAGAATTTCAGCGCATTTAAATACAACACCAAGGGAATTTAAAGAAAAGTGGCTTCATTATGATAAGAAAGATAATGATTGGTTGAATAAATTAAATCCTTGTCAATTTTTGAATTTGAAAACGCATAAGTGTGATATATACGATGTGCGTCCTGCGGATTGCGCTGGATTTCCGCATCTAACTAAAAAGAAGTTGCCAGATTATGTGCATGTGCACAAACAAAATGTTGAATTATGTCCAGCTACTTATAAGATGGTAGAGAAAATGCTAGCATTGTTGCAATAAACATCAAAAATAAACATCTGTAATATAAAGTAAGTCCCACTCGTTTAATGGGGTTAACAATAATGCAGCGACATCAAACTGCAAATACTTCCATTGGGGGTATTCATATTGGTAATGTGCAGCCGCATTTTTTAAAAACTGCATTTTTTTTGAAGTGATGGCTTGCTCGGGAAAACCAAATTGATTATCTGTTCTGGTTTTAACTTCAACGATATGAAGTATACCATCTTTAATTGCGATAATATCAATTTCAAGATGTTTATAGCGCCAATTCCGGTGTAAAATTTCAAATCCGTTTTGTGTTAGGTATTCCGCGGTTATGTTTTCGCCCAAAAACCCAGTATCTTTGTTATTCATAATAATCAAGTATTAGGCGTAAACCTAACGGAATATAATACATGCAAAAAGCGTATAAATTACAAGGAAAGCATCGGCATTATGATTGGGGAGGTACCCAATTTATCCCAGCTTTGATGGGTATCAATAATATATCCAATGAACCCTATGCCGAATATTGGATGGGTGCACATCCTGCGGCGGTTTCAGAAATTACCACAGAAAATGGGATGGTTTTATTAGATCAAATGTTGGCGGATCATGGGGCTATTTTATTGGGTGAAAAAACGCAAGCTGATTTTGGGACATTACCTTATTTATATAAGGTGTTGGATGTGGCTAAAATGCTAAGTATTCAAGCGCATCCAAATAAACAAAATGCTATCCTCGGCTATGAAAAAGAGGAGGCTGCTGGAATTGGTTTGAATGCATCTAGTAGAAACTATAAAGATAAAAACCATAAGCCAGAAGTAATGGTGGCCTTGAGTGATTTTTGGTTATTACACGGATTTTTAGCACCTGAATTATTAGCGGCAAGATTAAAAGATTTTTCTTATTTCAATCCATTGCAAGTTCATTTTAACGGGAATAATTTTGAAGTGCTGTATCGTTTTTTTATGCAGCTTTCGTCGGAGGATGCGGATTTCATTTTAAAGCCACTAATGTTGGATGCCGTGCGTTCTGTTAAGAGTGGATCAGTTGATAAATCGCATCCACATTGGTGGGCGAATAAATATTATAATGGTCAAATTCCAGATAAAAATATTGACAAAGGAATTTTCTCGATCTATATATTAAACATTGTACAAGTAGCAAAATACGAAAGTGTTTTTCAAGGAGCGGGATTACTACATGCTTATTTGGAAGGTCAGAATATTGAGTTGATGGCGAATAGTGACAATGTATTAAGAGGAGGCTTAACGACAAAACACGTGGATGTGCATGAGCTCATAAAGCAAGTGAAATTTATTCCAACCTACCCAAATGTTTTAAAAGGGGAGGCTTTAAATGAATTTGAAACAAAGTATCCTTGCCCAGTTCCCGATTTTGGTTTAACAAAAATTAACCTTCCTAAGGGTAAATCTTACACAAACAATACAAGCGGACTTGAAATGGTATTATTGACTCAAGGCGAAATTCAGCTAGATAAGCTCCTATTAAAAGCAGGGGAAGTGGCTATGTTGCCTGCAGGGCAATCGGTTGTATTGACTGCGAATAGTGATTCCTTATTGTTTAGGTCATTTGTTCCTTAAGGTTATTCACATTTGAGGAAAATGTAAATTCTGCAATGTTAATTTGAATCCTTATTTTTGAAAAACCTAATTCATTTAATTCATAATTGGAGAAGGATAAACCCATAGAAAAAAAACAACGATGAGATTAAATAAACAAATAATTATTGCCTTAGTGATCATGATTGCAACAAGTGCTTTATATCGTGTAATGCCAGGGCGTCCTTATGGTTTTGCGCCACAAATTGCAATTGCATTATTTGGAGGATCCTTGTTTTCTAAACATAAGCAATACGCATTTTTATTGCCCATTTTATCTATGTTTATTTCAGATTTGTTATACCAAGTATTATTCATTTACCATTTGTCACCAATGGAAGGTTTTTATAGCGGACAATTATTAAACTATCTTTTAATTGCAGGAACTGCGGTATTTGGATTTGGATTACAAAATAATAAAGTTTCAAAATTTGTGATTGGCTTTTTGGCTGCACCCACTGTTTATTTTTTAGTTTCCAACTTTTTAGTTTGGGCGCAAGGGGGTGGATATCATCATGCATTAAATATGACAGGACTCATGCAAACAATGATGGATGGTTTGCCATTTTATCCATATAGTGTTGCAAGTACTTTGGTATTCGGTGGCGTTTTATTTGGCAGTTTCCGTTTAATGGTGCCACAATATAAAACGGTATAATTGGGAATATCTTTCTAGTAAGCGTTGAAAATTTAATCTGAATGCTCTTTGTTAGGTAGATTGTAATTACCCTATGTAATAAATCAACTTCAATTACGCTTGCGCTGCTTCAAATGCAGTATCAATTTCCCATGGACCGCTATCGGCTGCTTGAGTAGCTAATTCATCACATCGATTGTTGAATGGATTGTTCGCATGCCCTTTCACCCAATGAAATTTAATGGAATAAGGGCCAGCTATTTTGTGGTACTGTAACCACAGGTCTTTGTTTTTTTTACCTCCCTTGAAGTCAGTTTTTATCCAATTGTCCAACCATTTTTTCTCCACCGACTCTACCACATATTTGCTGTCGGTATAAATGTGAATGGGTAATTCTCTTTTTTTGATGGAAAGGAGGGCCTTAATTACACCTAATAACTCCATACGATTGTTCGTGGTTTTTCGGTAGGCGCCTGAAAGTTCTTTCATCTTTTCCCCCCAAATCAATAGGGCCCCATAACCACCAGGTCCTGGATTTCCCCTGGAGGAACCATCCGTATATATTACAATTTTGTCCATTTATTTGCCCTAAGCACTTGATAATAAGCAATATACCAATTATTGGCCTTGAATATATAAATTCTATTAAGTTTTTACTTTAATGTGTTCGTTTTACACACTATTTTTTTATCTTTATGCCGCTTGATACAAATTAAGACCAAACGATTGAATTGCAAAATAGATTGATATGCAGCCTGTTGAATATGACAAGTCGGATTTGAAGATAACTATAGACAATATTAATATTTTAAAGAAGGTTAGTTTTCATTTAAAATATCAAACGACCTATGGACAGGTCATTTATGTTTATGGGGATCATCCACTATTAGGGAATAATCTGATTGAAAATGCAATACCGCTGAAATTTTTAAACGATACTTATTGGGGTTTACATTTGGATTTTAGTGATTATCATGAATATGATAAAATTACCTATCATTATTTTATTTTAAATCCCGATGGAACTAGGGTATATGATTGGGGTAATGACAAGGTATTTAATCCCAATAGGGTAACAACAAGCAGTTTGGTATTAATGGATGCTTGGAATTACACAGGGTACATTGAGAATGTTTTTTATACTGAGCCATTTATTAATGTATTGCTACCCCCTACATTAAAGCAAAAGCCATCCAATGGCATTCAAAAAAACACCACACATATTTTTAGAGTTAAGGCGCCTTTGATTACAACAAATCAAACTTTGTGCATTGTGGGTGCTTCAAAGGAATTAGGAAAATGGGATGTAAAAAATCCAATTTTGCTCACTAAAATTATGGAAGCACCTTATTTTGAAGCGAGTATGGATTTAGAGAAGGCGGTATTCCCTTTTGAATATAAGTATGGCGTTTTTGATTTATCAAATAATGAATTTGTTTGTTTTGAAGATGGAACAAATAGGGTTTTGCCAAAATCAATTACAAAAGATCAGTTGGTAATAGTAAATGATGGTTTTGCGCAATTATTAAATACAAATTGGAAAGGAACAGGCGTTGCAATTCCTGTTTTTTCATTACGATCAAAGCAAAGTGCTGGTATTGGAGAGTTTTCTGATTTAAAATATTTAGTGGATTGGTCAAAGAAAATTGGATTAAAACTAATTCAACTTTTACCACTGAACGATACCACTGCTACTCATTCTTGGTTGGATTCTTATCCTTATGCAGCTATTTCTGCATTTGCTTTACATCCCATGTATTTAAGGTTGCAAGAGGTTATTAAAAAAGACCAAACTAATTTAATTGCGCCTTTCCAAAATCAAATGGAGCAATTAAATGCATTGCCTGAAATTGATTATGATGGCGTGATGCAATTAAAATGGAAGTTGCTAAAAATTATATATACTGAAAATGGGAAAAAGGATTTAGCCACTGCTGGTTTCAAAAAGTTTTTTAAACAAAATGAATATTGGTTGGTTTCGTATAGTGTATTTTCCTATTTAAGAGATTTGCATGGTAGTGTGGATTTTAATTCTTGGCCAACTCATTCAAAATTTGACCAAAAAGAAGTTGATCAATTAACAGGGGCAAGATCAAAAACATATCATGATATTGCTTTTTATTATTTTGTACAATACCATTTGCATTTACAATTAAGCGAGAGTGCAAAATACGCCCATGAAAATGGCGTTGTTTTAAAAGGGGATATCCCTATTGGGGTATACCGCTATGGTGCAGATGCATGGCAACATCCTGATTTATTTCATATGGATATGCAAGCAGGAGCACCGCCAGATGATTTTGCTGTGAAGGGACAAAACTGGGGATTCCCAACTTATAATTGGGAGGTCATGGCATCCAATGATTATAGTTGGTGGAAATTACGCTTTGAGCAAATGAGTTTTTATTTTGATGCATTTAGGATTGATCATATACTTGGATTTTTTAGAATTTGGAGTATCCCGATGGATCAAGTGGAAGGTATCATGGGAAGATTTGTTCCAGCAATACCCATTGCACAGCAAGAGTTAGATAAAAAAGGAATTTCGGTTGACATGGATAGATACACAAAACCCTTCATCAATGAAGCTGTTTTGTTTACTT
Organism: Sediminibacterium sp.; assembly: GCA_030832695.1. The sequence goes on from JAURIP010000027.1 coordinate 5,358, forward strand.
ACTTTGGTTATGATAACGAATACGCAAAACAACATTTTGTAAAATCAATGCAGGATGGAAAGTATCAACTTCTTCCAAATTTTCAAACGCAAAGATCAGTGGAAGCTTATTTTAAAATATTGCCCAATGATGAATGGCATTTGAAAATGCAACAAGGGTTGTACAATTTAATAAGCAATGTGATATTGTTCAAAGGGGATGATACACAAACTTATCATTTTAGATTTAATATGGAGGGAACTTTGTCCTTTCAAAATTTAGATGAAAAATCAAAGAATGCTTTACGAGATTTATATGTAAATTATTTTTTCATACGACAAGATAATGCATGGGAAAAGGAAGCTTTAAATAAATTACCGATGCTAAAAAAATCAACTAATATGTTGATTTTTGGCGAGGATTTAGGATTAGTACCCAATTGTGTCCCACATGTTTTGCGCCAATTAGGTATGTTGAGTTTGGAAGTACAGCGTATGCCTAAGGCAAGCAATAAAACCTTTTTTCATCCTACTGATGCACCTTACTTAAGTGTGGTTACACCAAGTTCGCATGATACAAGCACCATTCGTGGATGGTGGGAGGAAGATAAAAACAAAACCCAACAATTTTTTAATCATGAAATTGGACAAAAGGGTCAGGCCCCTGAGTTTTGTGAACCTTGGATTAATAAAGCAATCTTATCGCAGCATTTACATTCTCCTGCAATGTGGGCCATATTTCAGTTACAGGACTTTTTAGGCGTGGATGCGACCATTCGCAGAAACAATCCAAAAGAAGAGCAGATCAATGTGCCAGCAAATCCTAAACATTATTGGCGCTACAGAATGCATATTACCCTTGAAAACTTATTAGAACAAGATGAATTTAATAAGGAATGGAAAAAGACCATCCAATCAAGTGGACGCTAATGTTTTGTATCTTAGCAAAAATTAATAGTAGTGCAATTAGAATTTTGGGAACAGCAATTACCTTTTGAGTATCCTTTCACCATTTCAAATGGGCGAACTAAAACGCATCAGCATAGTTTAATGATTAAATTGTCTTTAGGCAATTGGGTAGGTTATGGTGAAGCGCCAGCTATTGTTTATTATGATGTAACGGTGCAAGGGATGATGGAGCAATTAGAAAAACAACGAAAACTCATTGAAAAATTTGCATTAATTGACCCTGAAAGGTTTTGGCATTTTTTGCATCATTTGTTTCCCAAGGATCCATTTTTAGTTTGCGCTTTAGATATGGCAGGCTGGGATTTATTTGGACAGATGAAAAAGCAACCACTTCATGAAATGTGGCAAACCACTTGGGATAATAATACACCAATACCTATCTGTGATTATACTTTAGGGATTGATCCAATAGAGAAAATGGTGGAAAAGATGAACGCACATCCATGGCCTATTTACAAAGTGAAAGTAGGAACCGATTACGATATTGAAATGCTAACCGCTTTACGCAAACATACCACGGCACCTTTTCGCGTAGATGCCAATGCGGGTTGGACAACGGAGGAAGCTTTAATTAAAATACCTGCATTCGAAAAATTAGGCGTTGAACTAATAGAACAACCTTTGTCCAAAGATAATTGGGAAGGTATGGCGGAATTGAAAAAGCAATCTGTATTACCGTTGTTTGCGGACGAAAGCTGTGTATTTGAAAAAGATGTTGCTACTTGTGCAAATTATTTTCATGGCATCAATATTAAGTTAACCAAATGTAGTGGACTCACACCTGCATTAAGAATGATTAAGGAAGCAAAAAACTTAGGATTGAAAGTGATGATGGGAAGCATGAATGAGAGTGTGATTGGTTCAGCAGCGATCGCACAGTTTTTGCCACAATTGGATTATGTAGATATGGATGGACCATTATTAATGACGGAGCTGAATGGGGTAGGCCTTGACTTTAGTTTTGCGCAAAACAATGGCAAAATAGCACCCTTAATAAAACCAGGATTAGGCGTGCAATACCGCGCTCCATTTGTTAAGTAAGATTTTTAATGAATAAAATAACCGAATTCAATTATTAGCCGAATATGACACCAGAACGTACCAATAAATTATTAAAAGTCTTAAGCAAACGACAAGCCAATTTAACGGTGGTGTTGGAGAATGTTCAGGATCCTCATAATGTATCTGCAGTAATGCGTACCTGTGATGCAGTGGGTATTCAGGATGTATATGTACTTACCACAAAAATAGCAAAGCATAAAAAATGGGGATACCGCAGTAGTAGTAGTGCCTTAAAATGGCTAACCATTCATGAATTTGATAATTTGGAAGAATGTGTTAATTCGTTAAGAAAAAATTTCAAAAAAATATTGACCACCCATTTGTCAAGTGATGCGGTGAGTTTACATGATATTAATTTTTCAGAATCTATTGCCTTGGTTTTTGGCAACGAACATGCAGGTGTCACGGAAGAATTTAGAAACTTAGCCGATGGCAATTTTATTATCCCACAAATGGGCATCATTCAAAGCTTAAACATTTCAGTGGCATGTGCCGTAAGTATTTATGAAGCCATGCGACAAAAAATGAATGCGGGACACTATGATCAAGCTACGCTTCCTAAACAACAAATGGATGAATTATTAACGCAGTGGGGGTTTGAAGAAGAAACACCTGAAGTGTATAAGAATTCAAAATTGAAGAGAAGTTAATTTTATGTAAATCGAAGTTAACTTGATTTTATAACGAATCGAAATAACGCTTAAAGCAAATTTAGGCTGATCTAAAATCGAAAAAACTTTTAGCTTAAACATTACATTTGTTCTGGTACTGCAATGCCCAAACAGCCCATTGCTTTTTGTAAAGTAGCAGCTGTTAAAATTCCAATTTTAATTCTTAATTGCTTTTTTGTATCGGTGTCCGCATTTGCAATGGAATGTTCGGTATAGAAGGTATTGAATAGCTTCGCCAAATTAAATGCGTATATCGCAATTTTTGAAGGGTCTAAATTATCAGCAGCCTCATTAATGATGGCTGGGAATAGCGATAATTCAATCGCCAACTGTTTTTCCAAGGGCAATAATTCATTTGGGGTAAGTGTTACCGCCGTTCCAGTTTTACGTAAAATGCTTTTAATACGGGCATGGGTATATTGTATAAATGGACCCGTGAAGCCATGAAAATCAATACTCTCTTCAGGATTAAAGATCATTTTCTTTTTAGGATCAACCCTTAAAAGGAAAAATTTAAGTGCCCCTAACCCAATCGTATTATATAATTCTACAAGTTGTGCTGGCGTAAAATCAGACACTTTACCTAAGGCTTCCGTTTTTTCTTTAGAAATTTTAATCATTTCATCCACCAAATCATCTGCATCTACCACGGTGCCTTCACGACTTTTCATTTTGCCAGTAGGAAGTTCTACCATGCCATAACTTAAATGATAAATACCATCAGCAGCGGGTAATTGTAACTTTTGACAAATTAATTTTAATACTTTAAAATGATAGTTTTGCTCATCGCCTACTACATATATGCTAGCATCCGTATTGAATTCTTTTTGTTTTAATTGCGCAAGACCAATATCCTGCGTCATATATACTGAAGTGCCATCTTTTCGACGTACAATTTTTTCGTCTAATCCATCGTTGGTTAAATCAATCCACACCGAACTATCCTCTTTTTGAAAAAATACCTTTTTTGTTAAACCTTCTGATACTAATTCTTTGCCTAATAAATAAGTATTGCTTTCGTAATAGGTTTTTAAAAAATCAGAGCCTATTTTTTTATAAGTCACCTCAAATCCTTCGTACACCCAAGCATTCATTCTTTTCCATAAGTCGATGGTTGCAGCATCGCCTTGTTCCCATAATAACAACATGGCTTGAGCACCTTTCGAAATAGGGGCTTCCTTTTCAGCTGTTTCGGGTAACATACCACCAGCAACTAATTCAGCAACCTCTGCTTTAAAGGCATCATTATATTTGACATAGTAGTCGCCTACAAAATGATCTCCTTTTTGATGGGTATCGGCAGGGGTTGCACCATTTGCAAATTTTTGCCAAGCAATCATGCTTTTGCAAATATGAATACCGCGATCATTTACAATACATGTCTTGAAAACTTCATGTCCCTGTAATTTTAAAATCTCTGCAATGCTCCAGCCTAAAAAATTATTTCTTAAATGCCCTAAGTGTAATGGCTTGTTTGTATTAGGGGAGGAATACTCCACCATAATCTTTTGTTTGTTTTCAGTAACGGGTATTAATTGATGGGGATCAGTACCATTGATAAAATCAAACCAATATTCATTGCTGATGGTGAAATTTAAAAAACCTTTGACAATATTAAAGTGCGTAAGTACCCCCGGCATGTCAGCTAACATCGCAGCACCTAGCTCATTTCCTAAGGCTTCTGGACTTTTCCCTAATTGTTTCACAAATGCAAATAATACAATAGTATAGTCACCTTCAATTTCAGGTTTGGTTGCGTTCACCAATACCTGATCTGATGGTATATTTACATCATATAATGTATGAATACATTTGGAAGTAGACTGCTTTAAATTAGTTATCAAATTCATAAAGTAGGATTGCCTCCTACAAAAGTAATTAATTAAGATTACCTTTGTGCATACATGTTAAAACTGCATGAAATAATTAGTCAAATCATTCTTAAATTGATTGATTGGGTTTACCCGGTTTTTCAAAAACTAATGTCGTTGAAAACATTCCGGTATGCAGCCTGTGGCGGTGCCAATACGGTACTTGATATCTTATTATTCTTTGTTTCCTATAATTACATTTTACACAAGGAAATTATTCATGTTAGTAGCTTAAGTATTAGCCCCCATATCGCGTCCTTCATCATCAGTTTTTGTATTACTTTCCCCATCGGATTTTATTTAAGTAGGTATGTGGTATTTCAGGAAACCACGGTGCCTAAAAGGAAGCAGCTGATGAAGTACTTTTTTGTGGTTTTTGGATGTATCATTTTAAACTATATATTTTTGAAGTTATTTGTTGAATATTTTGGTTGGTATCCAACTTTAGCCAAAATAGTTACCACCTTTTTTGTGGTCATTTTTAGCTATACCAGCCAAAAAAACTTCACTTTTAAGTCGGTTGGGGCGAATAGCTAATCTGCTTAAACCGCTCATTATTTGTACCTGTTAACTGACTTTTCTGCCTCTTTATTTTAATAATATGCCATTTCAGAGCATGAATTAGGCTGATTTTCTGCCATTTATGACAAATTTGCACCTATCTGCCAATGGCATAATGATTGCCTATCATTGAGTAATTAAATATTGAAAATCAAGCATTATGGGAAAAATAATAGGAATTGACTTAGGTACCACAAATAGTTGCGTATCAGTTATGGAAGGTGGCGAACCAGTAGTTATCGCCAATGACGAAGGACGTAGAACTACGCCATCGGTTGTCGCGTTTTTGAAAAATGGGGAGCGTAAAGTAGGAGATCCTGCTAAGCGTCAAGCCATCACTAATCCTGAAAACACGATTTCGAGTGTGAAGCGTTTTATGGGTCGTCGTTTTAATGAAATTTCAGAAGAGAAAAGTCACTGGAGCTATAAAATAGTGCAAGGTGAAAATGATACAGTACGTGTATCGATCGATGATCGTATGTATACCCCACAAGAAATTTCAGCAATGGTGTTACAAAAAATGAAAAAAACTGCTGAAGATTATTTGGGCACTGAAGTAACAGATGCGGTCATTACCGTACCTGCTTATTTTAATGATGCACAACGTCAAGCAACCAAAGAGGCGGGTGAAATTGCTGG
>JAURIP010000080.1 GCA_030832695.1 Sediminibacterium sp.
ACTAATCACTCTAAAATTATATAATAAAAACATTGCTAAAGCAACACCCAAGGTTAAGCCCACTGCATGTAACACAATATTTGGATATGACTTTTGAAACATAGCATTAAAAAATGCACTGATACCCCCAATAAACAAACCTTCTAAAATACCATAGGCAGGTGCAATATAACCAGCCCAAGTAGGTTTAAACATCATGACAACCGCTAAAACAAAACCACCAATAGCACCCCCTATCATTAAAGTGGTCGCTGTTGACACATTGCCTTCCGCATAAACATTCCAAACATACATCGCCGAAGCCATCACCATCAATAATAAAAATCCAAATTTATTCATCGTGCCACGAATACTCATGACGCCAAATGCACTCGCATTTTCGTGCAAACTTTTATCAAAAATTTTTGCAGTAAGTGTTGGATTACTTGATTTAAACATTGCCATAATTAATTGATTTTATTAATGATTCAAAAATACACAATTGTTTTAATTAAATAGCTAAACCAATACGCTTAACTAAAGTTCCCTTTAATGGCAATTGGCCCATCAGCTAAAAAAGCAAAATGTGCTAATTCCCAAGTCGGAAGCCGCGTTATTCCCCCCTATTTCAGGGCGCATCCCCATTAATTTTACATCTAAAAAAGGCTAATATTTCCTAAAAAAGGGATGAAGTAATAAAAAACCAGGGCAAAGGGCATAAAGGGATGGGATTGAAGGCGAAAAGTAGCTCAGAAAAGAAGAATAAAATGTCAAAAAATAGCCATTTTAAGCCGACGATTTGTACCTTCGTGCTCAAATTTAAGATAATATGCAAAATGAAGTGATTTTACAGGATGTGGTAATAAAGTTTGCTGGTGATAGTGGTGACGGTATGCAATTAACAGGTCAGCAATTCACTAACAATACCGCACTATTAGGTATTGACTTAGCTACTTTCCCTGACTTCCCTGCAGAAATTAGAGCTCCATTAGGAACTGTTCCTGGGGTGAGTGGTTTTCAAATTCACTTTAGTTCGAATCGTGTTTATACACCTGGTGATGTTTGTGATGTTTTAGTTGCTATGAATGCAGCTGCATTAAAAGTAAATTTAAAGGGTTTAAAAAAAGGTGGAAAGATTATTGCGAACTTGGAAGGATTCGATACAAAAAATTTAAGATTAGCTGCATATACTGATGGCGTGAATCCTTTGGAAGATGGCAGTTTAGATGGTTATGAATTGGTGAAAGTAGATGTAACCAAATTAACACGTGAAGCTTTAAAAGAATATACTGAATTAGGAAATAAAGAAAGAGACCGTGCAAAGAATATGTTTGTATTAGGTTTAATTTATTGGATTTACAATAGAAACTTGGAAACAACTATTGAATTTTTAAAAGATAAGTTTGGTAAAAAACCAACCATTTTTAATAGCAACGTAGATGTATTAAAAGCGGGTTATTTTTATGGTGAAACTGCTGAATTATTTACCACAAGATATAAGGTTGAGAAATCTAAAATGGAGGCTGGTCACTACCGTAGTATTATGGGTAACCAAGCTTTATCAATGGGTTTAATAGCTGGTTCACAAAAAAGTGGTCTTCCATTATTTTTAGGATCCTACCCCATTACACCGGCTACTGATATTTTACATGAATTAAGTAAGTATAAAAATTTTGGTATTCGTACTTTCCAAGCGGAAGATGAAATTGCGGGTATATCTGCGGCCATTGGTGCTAGCTATGGTGGATCCATTGGTTTAACAACCACTTCAGGACCAGGTATGGCTTTGAAAACAGAAGCACTAGGATTAGCGATGATGTTGGAGATTCCTTTAGTTATTGTAAATATTCAAAGAGGTGGACCTTCAACAGGTTTGCCAACCAAAACAGAACAAAGTGATTTGATGCAGGCTTATTATGGAAGAAACGGGGAAGCACCTATTCCTGTACTTGCAGCTTCAACGCCAAGTGATTGTTTTGAAATGGCATTTGAAGCTGTGCGTATTGCAATTGAGCACATGACACCAGTTATATTATTAAGTGATGGTTATATCGCCAATGGTGCTGAACCATGGAAATATCCTACTGCAAGTGAGCTACCTAAAATTGAAGTGCATTTTAAAACAAGTTTAGACGAAGGGGAAGAAAAATTCCTTCCCTATAAAAGAAATGAAAAATTAGCAAGACCATGGGCGATACCTGGTACACCAGGATTAGAACACCGTATTGGAGGTTTGGAAAAACAAGCGGAAACTGGTAATATAAGCTATGATTCAGATAACCATGAGTTCATGGTAAAAACAAGAGAAGCAAAAGTGGAAAAAATTGCTGATTACATTCCTTTACAAACCATTGATAGCGGAAAAGAGAAAGGAAAAGTATTGGTATTAGGCTGGGGATCCACTTACGGTACCATTAAAAGTTCGGTACAAGAATTACAAGATAAAGGGAGAGATGTTAGTCATGCACATTTAAAATATGTGCGCCCCTTCCCTAAAAACTTAGGCGATATTTTGAAAAATTTTGAAACCGTATTAATTCCTGAAATTAATAATGGCCAATTGATCAAAATTATTAGAGATAAATATTTTGTTGACGCAAAAGGATTTAATAGAATCATGGGTAGCCCAATTGCAAAACATGAATTAGTAGCTGAAATAGAAAAGTTATTCTAACAAAAGTTTATTAATATTTAAAAGGCTTCCTTTGATTATTCAGAGGAAGCCTTTTTGTTTTTAGTACCTTCTTTGCAAAATGTGAGAATGCCGCAAGATGCACACTTTGGGCTTCTTGCCAAACAAGTGTACCTACCATGTAATATTAGCCAATGGTGTGCTGTATGTACTTGATGCGTTGGAATATTTTTGATTAAGTCTTTTTCTACAGCCAACGGCGTCCTTGCCGTCATGGGCACCAAACCAATGCGCCTACTCACCCTATACACATGGGTATCCACTGCCATATTGGGCTGTTGATCAATAACACTCGTAATTACATTGGCCGTTTTACGTCCCACGCCAGGAAGGGTAATCAAGGCGTCAATGGTCATAGGCACTTCTCCATTGAAGTTTTTTAGCAACAATTGGCTCATCCCAATTAAATGCTTCGTTTTATTGTTTGGATAGGAAATACTTTTAACCAACGGAAATAAGTCATCAAATTGCGCAAGCGCCATGGTCTCAGGTGAAGGGAATTTTTTAAAAATCGATGGCGTTGTTTCATTAACGCGTTTATCCGTGCATTGCGCTGATAAAATAACTGCGACCAATAATTGAAATGGACTTTCGTAAGTTAATTCCGTTTCAGCAATCGGCATTTGTTGCTGAAAATAATTTAGCACATGTAAATACCTTTCCTTCTTTGTCATTTTTTTGCTTGCGCAGGCATTGTATCTTCAAACAAATAAACCTCTTCCCCCTCGCGTCTTAATAAATATCTTTCACGTGCATATTTTTCAACGGAGGCTGGATTGTTTTGTAAATTATTTAACTGCTTCTTTGTTTTTTCAATTTCGTCTTGGTAATATTTTTTCGCTGCTTCTACTTTTTTTAATTCCCCAGATCTTAGGCTTTGCTGAAAAAAATCTCTTTGATCAAAAAATAACATCCATACAAAAAATCCAACGGCCACGACAAAATATCGATTGGCAATAAAAGGGGTTATTTTTTTCAAAAATTGCATAAAAAAAGGTTGAAGTAAAATTAGTGTAGTTCTAATAATACGCCAACCTTTTATGACAAAGACTTTAAAATTAAAAGCCTTTTAACTATTTATTGCCAAACTTCACTTTCCCTTTAGGGTAAATAGCCGTTTCGCCTAATGCTTCTTCAATTCTGATTAACTGGTTGTATTTAGCCATACGATCGGTTCTTGAAGCCGACCCTGTCTTAATTTGACCACAATTTAAAGCCACTGCTAAATCAGCAATCGTAGTATCCTCCGTTTCCCCACTACGATGTGACATAATTGTGTTATAACCATTGTGTTGCGCCAAAGTAACCGCGTTGATGGTTTCAGTCAAAGTGCCTATTTGATTCACTTTCACCAATAAACCATTGCCAATTTTTTTATCAATACCCATTTGTAAACGATCCACATTGGTTACAAATAAATCATCTCCTACAAGCTGACACTTATCGCCAACAGCTTGTGTTAATGCTTTCCAACCATTCCAGTCGTCCTCAGCCATACCATCTTCAATGGAAATAATAGGATATTGTTTTACCCATTTTTCCCAATACTTCACCAATTGATCGCTACTCAATTCCTTTCCGGAACTTTTATGGAAAACATATTTTTTCTTTTTCGCATCCCACAATTCACTATTCGCAGCATCCATTGCAATGGCGATTTGAGATCCAGTTTTATATCCTGCTACGTGAATTGCTTCAAGTACAGTTTCAATTGCTTCCTCATTGCTTTGAATATTAGGTGCAAATCCTCCCTCATCGCCCACATTTGTGCTAAAACCTTTTTTCTTTAATACCGATTTTAAATGATGGAATATTTCAACTCCCCAACGCAAACCTTCACTAAAGTTAGGCGCACCAATAGGCATCACCATAAACTCTTGAAAATCGATTTTATTATCTGCATGTGCCCCTCCGTTAATAATGTTCATCATTGGGATGGGTAATGTTTTAGCATTAGTGCCACCAATGTATCTGTATAAAGGTAAATTCGCTTCCTCTGCAGCTGCTTTCGCAACCGCCATACTTACTGCTAAAATTGCATTTGCACCTAGTTTACCTTTGTTAGGTGTTCCGTCCAATTCAATCATAATTTGATCGATTGCTGCTTGTGCACTAACATCAAATCCTTCTACTGCTTTTGCAATATGATCATTGACATTTTTCACTGCTTTAATTACACCTTTGCCTACATACTTTTTTTTATCGTTATCTCTTAACTCTACTGCTTCATGGATACCTGTACTTGCGCCACTTGGCACAGCAGCGCGGCCCATCGCACCTTCGTCAGTTAATACGTCCACCTCAACGGTTGGATTACCACGACTGTCTAAAATTTGTCTTGCATGAACTTCAATAATGTAACTCATAAATATTGCATATTAATTTCTTAAAATAGGTATACCAATTGGAGACCGCAATTTACACCCTTTTTTTTAATGGGTAAGCATTTTGAAAATTTCTTCCAAACCTGCTTCGTGTTTTTGTGCTAAAGCGGCAATCGTATCATTTGCCACCAATTTCCCTTTATTCAATACTAACACTCGATCACATATTGCGGTGACTTCTTGTAATATATGGGTTGAAAATAGAATCATTGCGTTTGCACTTAAAGATTTTATAAGTGCTCTTATTTCCGTTAATTGATTGGGATCCAAACCTGCAGTAGGCTCATCCAAAAGTAAGAGCATAGGAGAATGGATAATTGCAGCAGCCATCCCCACCCGCTGCTTATACCCTTTGGAAAGCTGATTAATTTTTTTGGCCTGCATCAAATTTAATCCTGTTTGTTCAATCACCTCCTTAATACGATTTGATGGATTTTTAATTTCATGCCCAGCCGCTATAAAACCTAAATATTCCTTCACATACATATCCTCATATAAAGCATTTGATTCAGGCAGGTAGCCAATCATTTTTTTATACTTAACTGCATCTTGTTCGCAACTAAGACCATTCAAAGTAATCGTACCATTATCTGCTTGTAAAAAACCGACAATCATTTTCATTGTAGTCGATTTCCCTGCACCATTGGGGCCTAAAAAACCAACCACTTCCCCTGTATTAATCGTAAAGGAAATATTATCGACTGCGATTGACGCACCAAAAGTTTTACTTATTTGACTTATCGTTAAAGACATGATCAAAAATAAGTAACAATCCTTAAATGAATGTGAAATAGTTATTCTATCTCAGTAGACGACTCAGGTAAATGCGCATATTCGTTTGTGCTTGCATATTTGCCGAAAATGAAAAAACCAATACAAATAGGTATAAATACAAGTAATATAATTACCCATTGTAAAGTAATATTCGCTTTATTAATAGCAGATGCTGCTGAAATTTTTTCCACTGCTTGGTACACTAAGAAACAAATTAATGCAGGTGCCAATAGCATCCACACATACCCTAATAACTTTTTAACTGAATTCATAATAATTATATTTTTAGTAATTGCCCTACTTATTTGACTAAGCTAGTCCATTACATTTTTATCAATTTTGTTACTTAAATAAATGACACCAATAACTATACACACACTGGCAACACCTATTGGATACCATAAGCCAGCCAAGGCATCTCCCATGGGCGATTCAGCTGATTTGGTAAACTCGACAATCAATGTTCCTAAAAAAGGCACCAAACCGCCAAATACCCCATTTCCTATATGATAAGGCAATGACATAGAAGTATACCTGATTTTTGTAGGGAACATCTCCACCAAGAAGGCTGCTATTGGACCATACACCATGGTGACATAAACAATTTGAATAAACACCAACCAAATTAAATTCCAATAAGTGCCTTCATCCATTGTTTTTTCAATGACCACATTTGGCTTCTCCGATTTTGAAACAACCAAACTTGGATTCAATGCATCTATTTTCAAGCCTGCATCATAAGCTGCAGTTAAATGTAAGGTGTCTGTTTTGGTATATCTAAAATTAGCACCATCCGTATATGCAGTATCAAAAACCTGTGTTACATATATTTTAGTATTATTCTTTACGTCAATCAGTACCTTAGGTTCGCTTGCAGTTGTTTTTGATAAATCAATTTTTTCGATTCTATTTTTAGCACTCGTTAAACTTAAAAATTGTTTATAAATGGGTCGGTAAGTGAGTACTGCCGCCAACATACCAATGAGCATAATCCATTTTCTTCCCACTTTATCACTCAACCATCCAAACAAAACAAAGCAAGGGGTCGCCATTAATATGGCCCACAACATTAAATTTCGTGATTGTATAAATTCAACCTTACAAACTGTTTCAATAAAACTTTGTGCATAAAACTGTCCCGTATACCAAACGACGCCTTGTCCCATGACAGCGCCAAATAAGGCCAACAAAACCATTTTAAAATTTCCCTTATTACCGAAACTTTCCTTAAGTGGGTTTGCCGATGTTTTTCCTTCGGTTTTTAATTTTGAGAACATG
>JAURIP010000180.1 GCA_030832695.1 Sediminibacterium sp.
AAACGCATGGGCGTTGACTCGAACCAATCGTAATGAACGGTTACTAGCTTTTTTGTTGCCGTGTCAATGGATACGGTGTAATTACTTAATGGTTTATTGAAGGTGTCGCACAATACAATAGGGAAGCTATCATTAAATTGCACAGGTGTTTCAAAAGTTAAAGTAAGATCCGTTAATAAATCCTGCTCGTTCCCTTCGATACTTTTCATATACTTTAATCCTGTAACTACTTTTTTTACATTTTTATTATTTGTCGTGGTATTTGCTTTTTTCTTTTCTACTTTTTGGTGGGCTTGAAAAACATACAATTGTTGCGAATCAGTTTGAGCACTTATTTGAATGGGGGTATTTAAAAATCCAAATAACTTGGTACTATCGTCGTACCTTTTATTATAATCGTTAGGCAATACAAAAACCGAAAAAGTAGCAGCGGGTAAAAAAGTAAATTCAAATTTTCCTTTTGCATCTACTTTGGAATAATACAAAGGCTTGTCCTTGTAGATGGCGGAATCTTTATTGGTTGGATGTAATACTACAATGAGGGTGCTATCAATAACGCCCGTTTCAGCTATTCGTACATTCCCTGACAATCTTCCCGAATCCAAATAATTCCCTGTACTAAAAACATAGGTAAATCCTTTTAAAATATTTCCTTCGTTCACATCTTTTATCGCGTTTCCAAATTTGACACTGTAGGTGGTATTTTTGTCTAAGGTATCATTGATCCGAATGCGCAACATGTTTAATCGAGCATCAATCAATGGGGTGGTTTTAATACCTGGAGAAATAATTAGGTTTTCCTGTATGGATTCAGCAGTAATATATTCATTGAATGCAATGACAATTTCCTTGGGTTGGATATTTAAACTGGAATCCTTTGGTTTTGCGACCACTAAATAAGGAGGTAAGCTATCCCTAGGTCCACCACTCGGCGGAACAATATTGGCACAACCTTGCATTTGCATGCTCGACACCACTGCAAAAAAGCCAATAAGCCAAGTTGATATTATTGCGTATTTCCTCATTTACTGCAAACTTAATTGATAATCGGGTAGGTTACACCCATCTCGTCCAATTTAGGTGGTATTTTATTTACCCTTCTGCTACTTCTTCCTCTGATTTCATTTCATGTAAAGCCACTGCCAACTCATTTGTTTTAACAAAATTACACCAGTGACAATCTTCTTTCCCGCAGCCGGTGTAAAAATCCTTTTGTTGAATTTTTTCCCAAACTTGTTTTACTTGTTGTGTAACGGTGGTGATATCTGCATCGGTAATGTTGATGGCTATTTTTTCGAACTCCTTTTTTTTGTTGGGTTCAACAAAATCAAATTCAGCCGATACTACTTCCCAATTTTTTGGATGGTGGTTCAATAATATTTTATAAAAAACAGCTTGTCGCCAATAATCACCCCCGTTTGGATTTTTATCATTGGGCCCTTTTAATTTTTCGCGTGCATTTTCAATATTGCCCGTTTTATAGTCCACCACGACTACCTGCTTACCATTGAATTCAACTTTATCAATGGCCCCTTTCAATGGAATATCATTTACGACTATATTGTTGATGCGGTATTCGGTGGCCACTACTTTATTCCATTCCTTAATATATCTTTCGTAATATTTGATCAAGACGGTTTCGCCTAGTTCCATTTTATCTTTGAATTCCTGTGCAGTAAATGCTTCGCGATGGCGATTCATATAGTAATTAAAGTCCTGCACCATTGTTTGCATATCAGGAAATTCGCTTTGTGCCGAATCCTGCATTTTTTTAAAAAACTTATTTAATGCATCATGAATTGCTGAGCCAAAAGTAGTGGCTTCTGATTTTCCAGACGGCACCTTAATTAAACTATTGTAATAAAAGTGTAGCGGACATTTTAAATAATTATTTAATGCAGTAACGTTCATAGAAAACTTTTCCAATTTTGGTTGGATGAAATCTTCTTCCATTTGCTGAATTTCAGGCATCGGGGCTGATTGTAATCGCAGTAACTTGTAGTTTGTTTTTACTATGGGATCAAGTACTATTTTTTCAATGGCTGCCTCCTTACCTTCCAATAATTCAATGATAAATTGACTTGGTTCTGCTTCCTTTCCATCTCCCTTATATTGACTATAGGAAATATTTAAAAATTGTTTTGCCCTTGTGATAGCGACATAAAATAATCTTCTTAATTCTTCTTTGTCATCGGCGTGCTCCAAACTATTAATCACCGTGTCGGGTAAGGAATACCCTGCAGTTGCAGTACTCCGCTTTTTTTCCCAATAGTGGGCATTGGTGCCTGCTAAAAAAACATGTTTAAATTCCAATCCCTTACTACCATGTGTCGTTAATAAGTTTACACCCGATTCATTGCCCGTAGTAATCGGGAGTGGTAGCCGAATATCTTCCCTACGCATTAGTTTTAACATGTCCACTAGGGCCGTTAAGTTAAGGCTAGGGTGTCGATGGGTTTCCTCTTTAATAAAATCAAAGAAATGACTGACCATATCTAACTCGAAGCCCTTATCTTTTCCAGTTAATACATTTTGGATAATACCTGTATTTTGTAAAATTTGCTCTACTAAATTTAATAAAGTTACATTGGCTACCTTGCTAATTAAATCTTCTAAAACCTGCATTGCTTTTGCTACTTCCGTAATACCGCCTTCCTTAAATAAACTGGTTTGCGTATCCTTGGTTTTATCCACCAATACTTTTCTGAAACTGTTATTTGAATTATTGTATTTTAATTGATTTGCTTCCACAGTTAAGGTAGCAATAGTCATTGGTGAAATACCCCACCATTTAAAATGTAAAATTTCAAATAATATATTAGCACCTTCATTCGGTTGGTCCAACTCGCAAGCGATATAGTCTAATATTTTTATGATTTGTTGAATCAATACCTGGTCAAATAAATTAGCGGTTCGCTTGCTGTATAATGGAATATTTTTTTGCTTTAAAAAATGGGTAATTTCTTCGCCATATTTATTTTCCTTATACAATACTGCAATATCCTTTGGTTCGGTACCTTGGACAACCAATTGATTGATTTGCTCTGCAATGGCAATCATTTCTTCCTGCGGATCATTGTAGCAATAAATGCGGGGTGGATTTTTTATTTCTTGATTAGCGGGATGAGCTGCTTTTAAATTTTTGGATAGCCCCTCCATTTTATTCACCAACCTTTCTTGGTTGTTATTGATGAGCAAAGTGGATGCGTCTAAAATAGGTTGGGTGCTTCGGTAGTTGTTTTCTAATACAATGGTCACGATGTCTTGCTCGTATTGCTTTTGCGCGTGCATCATATTTTCAACATTAGCCCCTTGGAATCTGAAAATACTTTGGTCGTCATCGCCCACCACAAATAAATTGGGTTGCTCCCAAAAATTAACCAACAATTCAATTAGCTGATTTTGTGTGCCGCTGGTATCCTGGTATTCATCCACTAAAATGTATAAATATTTCTCTTGGTACTGTACTAAGAAATTTTTATTTTCCTTAAATGCAGTAATGACCCAATTGATCATGTCGTCAAAGTCATACCTGCTATGATCTTTCATGAGTTCTTGGTAAACATCAAAAGCGTTCACGGCAGCTTTTAATTTTTCCATCTTCTCTATCGCAGCATCTACCAATCCTTGTTTCAAATCACCCGCCTCAAATTGCTTATACTTTTTCTTATATACAAATTCATCTCTTGTAGGAATATCAGTAATATATTGATCTATTTGTTGCACTAAATAAGTGCTGGTCCATCCTTCTTTTTTGATGGTACTAAATAACCTGCTTAGATTACTCATTTCATAATAAACATCGCCGCGGTATCTTTTTAATGGATTGTTTTTATCAAATTTATCAATCAGCTTTTTAAGCAACTCAATTTTTTCTAATTCTGAAATCGGGTCCAAACTCGGTTTGTCAAATAAGGAAAGATTGTCCTGTATGATATCATTACAAAAGGAATGGAAAGTAGAAATATTTACTTTATAAGCACTCGCACCAATAAATCCCACTAATCTTTTGCGCATGGCAATGGCGCCCGCATCTGTATAAGTCAAACACAAAATATTTTCAGGTGCAGTGTCGGTTTCAATTAAAATTTTTCCAATACGTGCGCCTAAAATTTGCGTTTTACCGGTGCCAGGTCCTGCAATGACCATCACAGGACCATCAATAGTATCCACCGCCAACTTTTGTTCGGCATTCAATGCGCCATAAACTTCTTCAAATGCTTTTTGTTGTTCGGCTTTACTAATCATAGGATAAAATTAATGGCTTTAAGGGGAATTATTGCA
>JAURIP010000318.1 GCA_030832695.1 Sediminibacterium sp.
GTCCATGGATGGGTCACCTTTGCAAGTATTATGGGACTTAGTTTTATTGCACTTATTTTATTCATGGGCTTTGGATTTATTGTAAGTGGTGTTGCCAAAACAGAAAGCACTATTCCGCCATTTGCTAATTTAATTACACTGCCTCAATTTTTATTATCAGGCACTTTTTTTTCAATAGATAATTTCCCAACTTGGTTACAACCTTTTTGCAACATACTACCGCTAACTCATTTTAATAATGCGATGCGAAATATTGCATTTGAGGGAAATAGTTTGATGGACAGTTGGTCCGACATTTCAATTTTATTGATTTGGATATTGGTTGTATACGCAGTTGCGTACAAAATTTTTAAATGGGAATAAATGAAATTAATTAAACTGGCTGTGATTAGCGCTTTATTGTTGAGTATTTTGGTGACAGCGATTTCATTGCTATTTCCCAGTACGGTGATTGTTTCTAGGGCCATTGAGGTAAAGGCAACGACTGAAAAAATAGCTTTTTATGCAGCTGATTTAAATCAATGGAATGCTTGGATGAGTGATTGGAAACAAAATGAAGTTCGTTTGCAAAATGATACTGCATTTATTGGTACGCAAATGATTCATTTTGAAAGTAAAACAGATTCTTCTGTCAATTATCAATGGGTAGCCACAGGTCAGGCACCTTATCTTGTTAAAATTGAATGGTTCCCATTAGAAAAAGGCAATTATGTAATTCATTGGACATTTGAACAACATGTAAGTTGGTATCCTTGGGAAAAGTTTCAAACCTTATTAAATGAAAAATTACTGGGCAGTAAGATGGAAACGGAATTGCAAAATTTACAGGGGATAATTAATCAGCAATAATAAATTAGGGTTAGTTATGGTGTAGTATTTTTAATTTGAGCAGAATTTCCACTCAAATTATTTACTGTTATTATTTTTTCTCTTTCTGATCCATTAAATATTGAACATTCCTTTTAAGTCCTTTTAGTTTTGATCTAAGTAAAGGCGATTTTTTAAATCTTTCTTTAAAGGTCGTTTCTTCCATTTGTACCCATTGATCCCTTCGCATATTTAATAAACCATGTAAAGGTTTAAAGTTTTCTTCATTGTGTTGTTTACTAAATCTATTCCAAGGGCAAACATCCTGGCATATGTCACAACCAAAGGCCCAATCGGTATAATTTTTATTGGTATTTATTTCCGACTGTTTTAATTCAATCGTATAATAACTTATGCAGTGATTGGCTTGAATAGTTTTATTGGGTAAGATCGCCTCTGTAGGACAGGCGTCAATACATTTGGTGCAAGTGCCACAATAATCATTTGGTATAGGCGTGTCATTATCTAATTCAATATCAACAATTAAATTCGCAAGGAAAAAAAAGGAACCTGTTTGAGGGCGAATTAAATTTCCATTTTTCCCAATCCATCCCGCGCCTGACAACTGCGCCCAGCTTCTTTCCAGCACAGGCGCTGAATCCACAAATCCGCGCCCGTTAATATTACCCATATGCTTTTGCATTTCACTAAGCAAAATTTGTAGCTTGGTCCGTATCACTTCATGATAATCTTCTCCCCATGCGTATTTTGCAATTTTTGCATCTGAATCAATTTGCATTATTTGATCCTGTTGTGCTGGGTAATAGTTAATTAAAAAAGTAATGACCGATTTTGCACCTGGCACTAATTTGCGAGGATCAACGCGTAAGTCAAAATGATTTTCCATGTATTGCATCTCTCCATGATATCCATTGGATAACCATTGTTCCAAACGACGGGCATCTTCTGTTAATTCCTTCGCTGCTGCAATGCCGCAATAATCAAATCCAAATTGTTTTGCTAATGATTTGACCAATTTTGTATTTGCAGCTTGATTCAATCTTCTAAATTCATTTTATGAAAAAATCGATGCGCGATAGGCGCAATTAAAATACCAATACTTGTGATAAAAATAACGCCACTAAATAAAGCATAGAAAGAGGAGAAAATTTTACCCCAAAAAGTTTCAATTATCACAACAGGTCCCATACCTCCTAAAATCATTGACGCATTGTGCACTGCGTCAATCCAGGACATAGGCCCAGTAAATTTGTAACCGATGATGCCAATGAATAAACAGGTCCCTAAAATAATTAATGTCCACAAAAAATGAGTGAATACGCGTTTTAAAAAAACACTACGTTCTGCAATAGGTTCACATTTATGCTCGTATTTTAGTTTGAAAATCCCGGGTTTGTGATTTGGTTTCATTTCCTTTAGTCATTTCATGTAAAATTAGCAGAAAATCCTTGTTGTACCTGACTTTAGTTTTAATTACTTATTTATGACATTATAGCTATCGTTGTATGGCTTAGATGATTATAATTGAGTAACTGCTTTTTGAAATATACCTTAGTACTTGTATATTTGATGAATTCTTTTCAAGCATTATGGCAAATCCCAAAAAAGCAGCAGTTGGTTTTATATTTATCACTATTTTAATTGATATCATTGGAATTGGTA
>JAURIP010000054.1 GCA_030832695.1 Sediminibacterium sp.
AAGAATTAATTTTACTTTAAATGGTATCCCCTATAATGACCCAGAGAGTATGGGGACATTTTTTGTAAACTTACCTGACTTTAGTTCAAGTGTCAATAGTATTCAAATACAACGTGGCGTAGGCACTTCCACTAATGGCGCTGGCGCCTTTGGTGCGACAATGAACTTATCCACCAATAGTTACAATCCAACTGCTTATTTATCCTTAAACAATAGTGTGGGGTCATTCAATTCTCTAAAAAATAATTTAGTAGTAGGATCTGGGTTGATAAAAAATCATTTCACTATTGATGGACGTTTAAGCCGTATTAGTTCAGATGGCTATATGGATAGAGCAACCAGTGATTTAAATTCATTTTATATTAGTGGAACCTACTGGGGTGACAAATCCTCATTAAGATTAAATGTATTTTCAGGCAAGGAAAAAACTTACCAATCATGGAATGGTGTACCAGAGGAATTACTCCTCACTAACAGAACATACAATCCAGCAGGTATGGAAAAATCAGATGCTGCTTATCCAGATCAAACCGACAATTATACGCAAACACATTATCAATTATTTTACAATAAACAAATTAACAATTATTTCAAATGGAGCACTGCGCTATTTTTAACGAAGGGGAAGGGCTATTATGAAGAATATAAAGCAGGAGTTGATATTAAAGAATACTTGGTCCCCTCTAACCCATTATACAATAGTATCAACCCAGATATCATTAGAAGAAGGTGGCTTGGAAATGATTTTTATGGCCAAATCGCATCTCTAATGTATGAAAAGGGGAATAATGAATTGACTATTGGTGGTGGATGGAATCAATACGACGGCGAACATTTTGGTATTTTACCCTACCCTAATGTGATTGCCATTAAATCACCTATTGAATACTATAGAAATAATGCTGTAAAAAAGGATTATACTTTTTATACAAAGTGGCAATACAAACTTACTGCGCAGTTAAAAAGTTTTCTTGATCTACAATACCGAAAAGTTGTGCACAAAATGAATGGGTTTGACAAAACGCCTAATTTAGTCACACAGGGCAATTTTGATTTTTTTAACCCTAAGGCTGGTTTCAATTATATAGTAAACAATACTACTTATTATACCAGTATTGCCATCGCACATAAGGAGCCCAATAGAGATGATTATGAAACGGGTGCTTTACAAAAACCAAAACAAGAAATTTTATACGACTGGGAAACAGGTATTCAACAAAAGAATTCCAAATACAGCTGGGGCATGAACTTTTACTACATGAACTACAAAGATCAATTGGTGTTAACAGGTAAAATAAATGATGTTGGTGCCTATACTAGGACAAACGTGCCGAAAAGCTATCGAGCTGGTATTGAACTTGAAGGCGCCTGGAAAATTAATGACCAAATAAATACCAGTGGGAATATCACATTTAGCAAAAATAAGATTGCTCATTTCACCGAGTATTTTGATAACTATGACACCTACGAACAAAAAGTAATTGAACACCATAATACCGATATCGCCCTATCCCCAAATACTACTGCTTCTCATGCATTCAATTATTCACCTAATAATAAATGGCAATTTATATTCACAAACAAATATGTTTCCAAACAATATTTAGATAATACCCAAAATGAAAATAGAATACTCAATTCTTATTTTACCAATGATCTGAATTTAATTTGGAGATTTGCAAGTAAAAAAAGATGGGATGCCAATTTACAATTATACCTAATCAATGTATTTGATAAATTATATGAACCTAATGGCTATACCTATAGTTATATTTACGGAGGCGTAACCACAACGTCAAATAATTACTACCCAATGGCAGGAAGAAACTTTTGGTTAAGTTTGAAAATTGACCTTAAATAAAGCTTAAGATGGATACATTTCTTGCCAAGCAAGCATACCGCCCACTACATTATATACATTTTTAAACCCATAGGGCTCAAGCATCATACAAGCTTGCCCACTGCGATTACCACTACGGCAATAAATATACACCGTCTCTTCTTTCAAATGTTCAATTTCATCTAATTGTAATGCTTGCACTAAACCTAATGGTAATAACTGACCACCTATATTAAATGCAGCGTGTTCATGTGGCTCTCGCACGTCTAATAAATTAATTTTTTCACCTGCATCTAATTTGGCTTTAACCTCCTCAATGGTAATTGTTTTCATAATTTCTTTATTTAAATTGCTTTAATAATTTAATTGCCTTAATTAATCGAATCTCTTTTAATTACTGGCGCTAATCTATCAATAACTACATCTATAGCACCTCCTTGGAAAGTAACATTTTTAATGGGCATCCCTAATGAATCCAGTTGTCCTGAATAAGGATTAGGATTTTGTTGAATTACAAATGCATTTGCCGTATCGGATATGGATGTAGCAGAACTAATATTACCCAATTGTAATCCCATGGATGCAATTTTAGCTCTTGCCATATCTACAGTGAGTCCTAACAAATCAGGAACTTCAAATCCAATCGTTGAGCCGCCATCCCCTACTAAAAAATGTATCAATGTGCCTGATGCTACTTTTGAACCCGGCGAAATAGGTTTCCCATCCACCATTTGATCAATGATAACATTTTTATTTCGATCTGCCACTACACTAATCCCCCCCAAACGCAATCCCAATACTTTTAAATAAGTCTGCGCACTCTTTAATGAAAAGCCGACTAAGTTGGGCATATCAATTAATGGTGCAACAATTCTATTGATGGTTAAATAAACAGTACGCCCTTTTTTTACGATCTCATCCGACTCAGGAATTTGTCTTAATACTGCATTACGCGCAAGTGTGTCTACATATATGGAATCTTGCAAAACAACATCAAATCCTAATGCTGTTAAATTTTTTTGCGCCGCAGTTACATCTAACCCAACCACACTAGGTACTTTTTCCGTTTGACCATTGCCTGTGATCCAACCTAAGGAAAAGAAAAACAAAATAAGCAAAACAATAAACGCCCCGATACCTGTTAAGATATTCATCCAAAGCGGTTTTTTTAATAATTTATCGATTGCTTCCAAGTGGGTAATTTTAAAATATTATTTTGATACAGTATCCTCTATTATTGATCCATAAAAATCAGTCAAGGACCAACCCATTGCACGCACTTGCTGTGGAATAACACTTGCATCACTTTGCCCTGGGACTGTGTTCACCTCCAACATATATGGTTTTTGTTGGGCTTCATTATATATAAAGTCAATGCGAACTACACCGCGGCAATTTAAAATTGCGTATGCCTTTGTAGCTGCAGCAGTTAACTCTGCTTTCATTGTATCCGTTATTTGAGCAGGTGTTTCTTCCTTACTCTTCCCTTGGTATTTTGCTTCAAAATCAAAAAATTCATTTTCTGTTAAAATTTCAGTGATCGGCAATACCGTTGTTGTTCCTCTAGATTTAAAAACACCAATGGTAAACTCGCGGCCACTAATAAATTCCTCCACTAATACTTGCGTATCTTCCTTAAAAGCTTTTAGTAATGCAGGTGCTAATTCCTCCTGGGTGTTTACTTTACTAATACCCAAGCTACTTCCGCCATTATTAGGTTTCACAAATACAGGCAAACTTAAGTTGGACAAAATTTCAGCATCTGTTAATGGAGATTCGATAAATAAATGTAATGACTTTGCAACACCTACCCCGCCAAATCCAGCAACTGCGACCGTAAATCTTTTATTAAAAGTCAACGCACTCGTTGAAGTATCACAACTGGTATAAGGCAAGCCGATTAAATCAAAATAGCCTTGCATTTTTCCATCCTCTCCTGGTGTTCCATGAATACACATTAAGGCGACATCGAAATTTATTTTTTGTCCACTTTCTACAATACTAAAATCAGCTTTATCTACTGCAACTTCCTCTCCTTGTTCATTCTCATACCACCAACCTGTTGGATGTATGTCAATCATAAATACATCGTACACAGTTTTATCTAATGCATTAAATACATTTTTAGCACTCTTATAGCTTATTTGAGCTTCCGAACTTAAGCCCCCAGTCACCAATGCTACCTTTTTTTTCATTTGCCTTAATTAAATCACTTATTCATATTATTTGCTACATCAAACATACAAAATACAAGACATAAAAAAAGGGGAAATTAATCCCCTTTTTAAAATATGGTAGCTTATTATGCGTGTAATTTATCTTTCTTAGATAACAACTCCTCCACTGTTTCGTTGTATTGGTCATCATGTATGCAACAATCAACCGGACAAACAGAAGCGCATTGTGGTTCTTCATGAAATCCTTGACACTCTGTACACTTATTTGCAGTGATATAATAGGTATCAGCCGCAATTGGCGCAATACGCTGTCCTGCATCCACTGAAGTTCCGTCCATTAAACTAAATGCCCCTTTTACTGTAGTTCCATCTGCCATTGCCCACTCAACGCCACCCTCATAAATTGCATTATTCGGACATTCTGGTTCGCAAGCGCCACAGTTGATACATTCGTCGGTTATTTTAATTGCCATAAATTTTTTTTAAAAATTAGTGATGTACTTTTGTAGGCATAAAGATACAATACAAGCATGAATTTACAAACAAGATTAAATAGTTTTTTTTTACTAAAGGATAGATTATTGGACAAAGATAACATTGCATTAATTCAAGCGAAAGCGACTGCCTACAATCAAAATTCCTGGTTTTTGCCTGACTTTATTGAAAAGGCCATTGAACAAATAGCCACCCAATTTTTAACGAAGGAAGCCTTGATGGAATGGACTGCCGCTTATCCGCAGATAGCAGATAAAATGACCCATAAAAAAGTGGGCATTGTGATGGCTGGGAATATCCCCCTAGTTGGATTCCATGATTTATTAAGCACCCTTATCGCAGGACATACAGCGGTGGTGAAACTATCCTCAAAGGATACTGTTGGAATGGAATATATAATGAACACTTTAATTGAGGTGGAGCCCCAATGGAAGGAGTATATTATTGTTCAAAGCCATCTAAAAGATTGCGATGCCTATATCGCTACGGGAAGCAATAATACCAGTAGGTATTTTGAACAATACTTTGGAAAATACCCGCATATTATCCGATCCAATAAAACATCAATTGCGATATTAGATGGCAGGGAAAGCAATGCTGATTTGGATTTATTGGCCGATGATATGATGCTTTATTTTGGAAGAGGCTGTCGCAATGTGACCCAGGTTTGGGTACCCGAGGGTTATGACTTTATCCCCTTATTAAATGCCTTAAAAAAGTATAATTATATTATTGATGAGCATAAATACCGCCATAATTACGACTACCAATTGGCACTTTTAATGATGACCCGTCAATTTTACATGGATACGAATGCCATTTTGTTAAGCGAAAACCCTTCCCCATTCGCAGCCATCGCACAAATACATTATCAATTTTATACGCATTCCCAACCGCCAATAGTTAATCCTGCAGAAATTCAATGTATTGTCGGTAAAGGAGGATTACCCTTTGGAAGCCTTCAAAAACCCAGCTTACAACAATATGCAGATGGTGTGGACACCCTCGCCTTTTTAACCAGCTTGTAAATTATGGAAAGGCATATGTTTGTGTAGCGTATTTTTGAAAGTCTATATTATTCACGAATAATTTCGTAAATATTTTGTTAAAGCTTATATTTGATTTTGTGACATAATTACTGCTGCATTAATTTTGTACCCAAACTGGTACACATTTTGATATAATAGATTAAAAAATAAAGACATGATGAACTTGAATTTTAAAAACATTTTGGCAATTATCGGTATTAGCTTTGCAACTACTTGCGTAAGTATTTGGGGGTATTCCAAATGGATAAAACCAAGCGCGTCTTTTGATAGCAATAACCAATTGCCTACCAATTATGCTAGTTTTTTTAATGGTAATGCCCCAGCATCTACTGTCGATTTTACACCAGCGGCTAGTTCAGCTTCCCCTGCAGTAGTGCATATCAAAACAAAGACAAATGCAAAACGCGTTGATGCAAATCAACAAAGACAAAGAAATCCTTTTTCAGATTTGTTCGGTGATGAAGATATGTTCGGTGATTTTTTTGGTGGCCCAAGAGTAATGCCTGAACAAAGAGCAAGCGGAAGCGGTGTATTAATTACTGCGGATGGCTATATTGTAACCAATAACCACGTGGTGAATGGTGCAGATGAAATTAATGTAACATTGACCAATAAAAAATCATACAAAGCAAAAGTGATTGGCACTGATCCTAGTAGTGATTTAGCTGTTATTAAAATTGAAGCAGCAAGTTTACCATATATCGTTTACGGAAATAGTGATGAAATTAAATTAGGACAATGGGTACTTGCCATTGGATATCCTTTAAATTTAGATGTAACAATTACTGCTGGAATTATAAGTGCAAAAAATAGAAATATAAATATCAATGGACGTCAAAGTGATCGCCCTGTTGAAACTTTTTTACAAACTGATGCTGCTGTGAACCAAGGTAACAGCGGTGGTGCTTTAGTAAATACAAGTGGTGAGCTAGTTGGAATAAATTCAGCGATTGCATCACCTACTGGATCCTATGCAGGTTATTCTTATGCAATCCCTGTGAATATTGTTAAAAAAGTAGTTACTGATATTGTAAAATTTGGAACTGTACAACGTGCTTATTTAGGCATCTCTTACCCTAGGGACGATTTGCCTGAATCAGAAACTAAAAAAATAGATGAGGAGTACCGTATTAAAACCAATGAAATCCAAGGAGTACTTGTAACTGATGTGCTAGATGGCGGCGCAGCAAAAGAAGCAGGAATGAAAAAAGGTGATATTATCACTAAACTAAATGGCGTTACCATAAAATCATCTCCTGAACTACAAGAACAAATTGCTAGGTATAAACCTTCTGATAAAATTAGCGTTCTAATTAAAAGAGATGGTAAGGAGTTGACTTTCAACGCAACACTTAAAGCAAAGGTTGGAGATGATGCCAACTTGGCAACAAGTAGTAAAGCAGCAGAAAAATTAGGAGGCAAACTAGAAACAATTGACAAAACTACTGCTGAAAAAAATGACTTATCCGGTGGTGTTGTCGTGAAAGAATTAGGCAATGGTATACTTGGGAAAAGTAGGGTTGAAAAAGGATTCGTTATCACACAGGTGAATGATAAAACAGTTAATACAGCGGAAGAATTTTATGATGCGCTTAAAAAAGTGACCACTGCAAGCATTAAACTATCAGGCATTTATCCCGGCTATTTTGGAAACTATGCTTTCGTGTTAAACTTAAATGATCAAAATAAATAATTACCTATAGCCATTTGGTTACCAAAAGGGGCCCCGAAAAATCGGGGCCCCTTTTTATTTTATAATTAGCTATAATAAATGATTGAACTTACTGAGTTTGACTCGATGGAATCTATCATTCCTTTTCTTTCATTAGTTTCCAAATATTATCTTTTTCAACCAAGGTCATCTTTGCTAAATCCAATCCATTGTCTTTGGCGAACTTTTCCATAAGCTCAAAACGATGCTTGAATTTTTTATTCGTTTTTTCTAAGGCAGTTTCTGGATCAATATTTAAAAAACGGGCATAGTTGATCATACTAAATAAAACATCCCCAAATTCCTGTTCCGTTTTCTCTTGGTTATTTGCTTCAATTTCAACTTTCATCTCTGCAATTTCTTCTTCCACCTTTTCCCAAACCTGTTCTTTGTTTTCCCACTCGAATCCTATATGTTTCACTTTTTCCTGAATCCTTAAAGCTTTTACCATCGCAGGCAAACTATTGGGCACCCCACTTAGAATTGTTTTATCTCCCTTGCCTTCTTGTAATTTTAATTGCTCCCAATTTCTTTTTACATCGTCGTCGTTTTCTACTTTCACATCACCATAAATATGTGGGTGACGATGAATTAATTTTTTTGAAATGGCTTCTATGGAATCCTGTAAAGTAAATTTCCCTTGCTCTGTCCCTATCTTGGCATAAAACAATACATGTAATAAAATGTCACCTAACTCCTCCTTAATACCCTCCCAATCCTCTTCAACAATTGCATCCACCAATTCATATAGCTCCTCAATGGTATTACTGCGTAAACTATGAATAGTTTGTTTTTTATCCCATGGGCACTTTTCACGCAGCGTGTCCATGATTTCAACTAATTCCAAAAAGCTTTTGGTTAAATTTTCCTGACTCATAATTTTATAAATTCCTATGGCCACAAGATAGCAAAAAAAATAACTTTCATCGGGACTGCCGTTTTTCGTTTTGCTCAAAACGTCTTCCCTGTATTTTGGTCTTACCCAAAGCCTTTACAACAATCCCGATGCTCGGGACTGTTGCGCTTTTTTTATGCTCCCCCACTCATTCAAGCAAGCTTGATTCGCGGTCGCGCATAAAAAAAGCCTCTCACATACGTGAGAGGCTTTGTGCCCCAGGCGGGAATCGAACCCGCACGGGCGTTGCGGCCCACAGGATTTTCTTACTACTATGGTTTTCACCACCCTACTCCGGTTTGTAGTCTGGACTATGCCTTCACCGTATCTTTCGATTTAGGTGCTCCGTGTCTAGTCTCTACACGTTCCCTTTCGGGCTTCGCTCGGTATTCCCAGTTTAAAGGGTTCGCCGAATTTACGGAGTTCTACATCTTCCATTTCTAGAAGTGCACTCAAATTCTTGTTCTACCAAAGAACAGTGTCTAAGTCCTGCGTGTCTACCAGTTCCACCACCAGGGCGTCTATTTAAAGACTTAAAAAAAAATCCCACTCCGAAGAACGGGATTTTTGGAGCGAAAGACCGGGCTCGAACCGGCCACCCCGA
>JAURIP010000292.1 GCA_030832695.1 Sediminibacterium sp.
GTTGATTTGCACCAACAATTTGATACCCTTACTTTGGGCGACACCGATTTCCAACGCACTGTGATTGACGCTTTAGCCGGTGTCCAAAAGGACTTAGCACAATACCAATCGATTTTTCATTTATGGAAGGACCATCAAAAGCAATTGGCTGAATTAATTTCAAGGCGAGATGAATTTGAAAAAACAGAAAGCTATAAAAAACATTTATTAGAAGAATTAGCTGCACTCCAATTAAAGGAAAATGAATTAGAAAGTTTAGAGCAAGAGCTTAAGTTTTTAGAAAATGCTGTTTCCATTAAAGCGCAAATTGATCAAAGCATCCAAGTGCTAGAAAGCGCCGACAATCCAATTGTGCAACAGTTAAAACAAATAGCGAATAATTTAGACTCCATTGTTAAATGGCAACCTGAATTTGCAGACTTATTAAACCGTTTAAAAGCTGCACAAATTGAACTCGCCGATGTTACTAATGAACTAAGTAGCTGGCAGGACAAGATAGATTTTGACGATAAGAAATTGGTGGTGATACAAGACCGTTTATCTGAAGGTTATAGTTTACAAAAAAAGCACAAAGTACAAAGTACTAATGAACTGATAACTATTCAAAAGCAATTGGAGCTTGACTTAACCGCCGTGCTTAGCTTGGATGAGGAAATTAACCAACTCACCAAACAAGTGAAAGCGGATGAAAAACAAGTGGTGGAGTTAGCAAATACCTTAACACAAAAAAGAAATAAGGAAACCGCTCCGTTTACCAAAAATGTAAACCAACTTTTACATCAAGTAGGTATGCCGAATGCCAAAATAAAAGTCACTATCGATGAGGTTGCTTATAATGCATATGGAAAAGATAAAATTGACTTTTTGTTTGATGCAAACAATACCCAAAAGTTTGAGCCCATTAAAAAAGTTGCCAGTGGCGGTGAATTAAGTCGTTTGATGCTTTGTATAAAATCACTCGTGGCTAAATCAATCGATTTACCAACCATGATATTTGATGAAATTGATACTGGTATTTCAGGGGAGCCTGCAAAACAAGTAGGATTATTATTACAAGGCTTAGGACAGGCAAGACAGGTTTTATGTATTACTCACCAACCGCAAATAGCTGCCAAAGGCCACGCGCATCTTTTTGTATATAAGGAACAAAAAGGCACTAGTACCAATACTTTTTTAAGGGGCCTTACCGCTGCTGAAAGGGTACAACATATTGCCCTCATGATTGGCGGTGATCCACCAAGTAAATCAGCTTTGGAAAATGCTAAAGAACTTTTAGGGGCATAATATTAGTGCAGTACTTAGTTTAATTCTTACTATTTTATAATACTCACTTGTTTTAACGAAAGCTTATTAGTCAATTCAGGTGATTATTGACTTTTTAAAGGATATTATAATTATTTTTACAGCAATTAAATAAACCATCAAAATGGCATACAATTTATTGAAAGGGAAGAGAGGAATTATTACTGGCGCACTAGATAGCAATTCTATCGCTTGGAAAGTGGCTGAAAAAGCGCATGAAGAAGGTGCAACTTTTGTTTTAACCAACGCCCCTATCGCAATGCGTATGGGTGAGATTAATGGCTTGGCTGAAAAAACAAATTCTAAGATTGTTCCAGCAGATGCGACCAGCGTTGAGGAGTTGACCAACCTATTTACTCAGTCTCAAGAAATACTTGGTGGTAAAATTGACTTTGTTTTACATTCTATTGGCATGAGCGTGAATATTCGTAAAAAAATTGCCTACCCTGAATTGAATTATGATTACTACGCAAAAGGGGTTGACGTATCTGCAATGTCATTACATAAAATGTTAAGTGTTGCTTATAAAATGGATGCTTTAAATGACCATGCGAGTGTGGTTGCTTTAACCTATGCTGCAGCACAACGTACATTCCCTTTTTATACCGATATGGCCGATATTAAAGCATTATTAGAATCTATTGCACGTAGCTTTGGCTACCACTATGGATTAAGAAATAAAGTGCGTGTGAATACGGTATCTCAATCGCCTACTAAAACTACTGCAGGAACAGGTATCAAAGGATTTGGTGACTTTTTTGATTATGCGGATGCCATTGCACCTTTAGGAAATGCAACTGCCGAAGATTGCGCTAACTATTGTGTGACTTTATTTTCCGACTTAACTAAGATGGTGACCATGCAAAACTTATTCCATGATGGTGGTTATTCAAATACCGGGGTGAGTGATTTGATTATGAAAAAAGCAGGCATCGCCGAAGGAGAATAAAAAATATACAAAACACATTAATAATATACATGAGCAATAAAGAAATTAATCCCAAACTAGTAGAAGCCATTGGTTACCTTGGTTCACTATTAAGCTGTATCACTTTTGTACCTCAGGTTTATTTATCTTGGAAATCACAAAGTGTTGGGGATTTAAGTTTGCTAATGATATTGATTGTAAACTTTAGCTGTGTTGTTTGGTTGGTTTATGCTTATTTAATTAACAGCCGACCTGTACTTATTGCAAACACCATTGTTTTAATATTGAGTTTAATGTTATTATATTTTAAATTAACTTTTTAAAGATATTTTTCGCGCTGACTTTTTTGAAAGCGCCTCATTAAAAAAGGGTCGCCGATTTATCGGGACCCTTTTTTATTTTTCCTCATCATTAGAGATTAAATCATTAGAGAAGAACGAAGCAAAGCTTCGTGATGTGCTGGTTATGCCTCAATTATTAATACTCGTCTTCATTAAACATGAAGTCCTCATTACTTGGGTAATCTGGCCAAATATCATCA
>JAURIP010000133.1 GCA_030832695.1 Sediminibacterium sp.
CTTTTTTTACCCCAGACCCATTCAATTAAAAATGTAAAATACACTTCCGGTATTTTTCTTATATACTTATCATATTTACCACCCTGCCATAAAAAAACATTTTTTGCTGTTTGTTGCGTTATGGTACTTGCGCCACCACCAATCGGTATTTTTGATTTTTTTTTCTTTTTTGGTCGCAAGCTTTTTTCAATCGCATCCCAATCAAAGCCACTATGGTCTGTAAAGGATTGGTCCTCGCTCGCAAGCGCAGCCAATTTAATATTATAGGACATTTCGTTCCATGAAACATAATCTCTTTTTAAACCTAGCCCAAATGCGTTTGTGATTTGCGTAATCGTAATAGGGGGCTCCACCAACTTTATGATAATTACATAACCAAGGGAGCTAATAAATAAATAGATAAAAATTCGGTAAATTATTTTTAACACAAGCAGCTATTAAAGTATTTCCAAACTAAATCTTTTTCCAATCGGTCGGTAATTTGGATTTGCTTTTCGTAATAATTTTCCAGCAACCACCGCAACTGCACCACCAATAAGTTTTGGAATATTTTTTTGCTCTAGTATGGGGTCTTTATTGATTAAGCTGTTAATTACATTTAATAACACGTACCCAGCTCCTCCTACCTGTAAAGCTGCACCATTGGTGACGACACTATTATAATGTCCTCTATCCTTTGAGAAAGCTATAATTTCATTAATATGGAGCACCATTTTTCCTAATCTTAGCGTGTCCTCGCCATAAGTGCCAAATTGCGTCATAACCCTTTGTAATGCAAATTGATTTATTTGAATCGTATCTTCCTTAATTGCTGAAACATAACCAGTTAACCACTGTTGATTACTAAATTGAAAGTTAATATAATCACCTACCGAAAAGGACCGTATGGTAACCCCTTTTTCTTTAAGCAACAATAGGCGCCCCTTCTGTGCGTTTAAGCTGACACAAAAACAAGCAAGGCAGATTGCAAAAAGAAGTGATTTTTTGTTCATTATAGCAATTTACAATAAAGGCTCGGTTTAAAAAAGTAATTAACCAGTAACCGAGGATATTTTATTAATATTTTAAGGCTCCAAAAAATAAAGCTGCGCTAAACACAAGTATAATAATAGCCGAAAGTCGGTTAATCCAAATCAAGTTCTTCTCCGTTAAACTTGTTCGTAACCTACTTGCTAAAGCCACTTTAATTAAATCAGATAAAAGCAAAAAAACCAAGCAGGTAGCAAAAACGATGAACTTGTACTGAACAGGATTGTTTGTTTCTGCCGCACTTGCTCCAATGGCCGCCGTCCAAGCAAACCAAAATATAAACACACTTGGATTTAAGGTATTCATCAAAAAGCCTGAAATATATATTCCTACATAATCTCTTTTTCTAAAAACCTTTTCTTCTCCTTTTTCGTCAGACTCAATCTTTATTTTTTTAAAGAACAAAGTGTATAAGCCTAATAATAATAAAAATCCTGCACCTGCCATCGCAATTACAGCTTTATGATCTAGCACCAATAAAAAAATATTTGTAAAAATATTTGCAATGAGTAATAGTCCAATATCACTAGTGGAAACACCTGCAACAAAAAGATAACCCGCTTTCCGACCGTTCGTTATACTTTGTTTTAGTATGGCAAAAATTACAGGCCCTAAGGAGATACTTAAAATAAGCCCCAACAACAACCCTTTAATAATAGGAGCTAACATTTTATTTATTTTGTATAAAAATTTCCCAATCTTTTAATAGATCTCCTTTTAATACCCTTGGAAATTTATGTTGCCCACCTATTTTTCCCTTCGCTTGCATAAAATCCATAAAAACATTTTCTTTTAAAACGGTTACGCGTATCCGCTTTAATGCACTTTTTCTTTCGATAGCATAATCGTCGTTGAGGACAATTAATTTTTCATCAATTGCTTTTGCTAAAGCAACCCCATCTACCGACTGATCGCAAGCCACATACCAATGATGTCCAAATAAGGAATCTACATTTTCACCTCGAACACCATATTCAGGAATGGATAAATTAAATTCCTCACTCACCAAATGAATCGCCTTATTCATATTGTCTACACTTAAGTGTTCGCCTACGATACTTAAAAAATGCTTGGTTCTTCCGGTGATGATAATTTCCGCATTTTCTTTATCAACAAATCGTACCGTATCGCCAATCAAATAACGCCATGCACCCGCATTGGTGCTAATCAATAACGCATAGTCCTTACCCTCTTCTACTTCGTGTATCATTAGTGCTTCTGGATTTTCAACCATTTCTCCATCCGCATCAAAATTATTTTCATCAAACGGCACAAATTCAAAAAAGATATGTTGGTTGTAGGAAAGGCGCATGCCCTTTGCATTTTTTTTATCTTGCCAAGCCAAAAAACCTTCACTAGCCAAATAGGTTTCCACATAAGTAATGGGCTTTCCTAATAACTTTTCAAATCCTACTTTATAGGGCTCGAAGCTTACACCACCGTGAACAAAAAAAGTTAAGTTGGGCCAAATCTCATGAATATTTTTAACCTTATATTTTTCGATTACCATTTCAAGACACATTTGAATCCATGCAGGTACACCCGCCAAAAAACCAATGTCCCACTGGGGTGCCTTTTCAACAATATCAACCAATTTTTTATTCCAATCTTTTTCTTTTGCTATTTTTTTACCTGGTTTATAAAATGGCTGAAACCAAAACGGTGATTTTTTAGCTGTAATACCACTTAGGTCCCCTGCATAATAACCGGGACCCTTTTGTAAATCAGTACTGCCGCCTAAGGTGAGCATTCCGCTTCCTATAGAGCTCAGTGAAATTCCCGGATATGTCAATAAGCTAAGTAATTGTTTGATCATGATCACCTTATTGCCCTTGAGCAAATCATTGGTGATGGGGATATACTTACTAGCCGACTCGCTGGTTCCACTACTTAAAGCGAAATATTTTATTTTTCCTGGCCAGCAGATGTCCTCTTTTCCATCTAGGGTTTGATACCACCATTCATTGTAAATTTTATTATAATTATAGGAGGGTACTTTTTGTTGAAAGGCTTTGCCAGGGTGCTTACTTAATAAAATTTGTTCAAAATTATTTTGTTGGCCAAATGCAGTATAGCGCGCGCGACGCAATAACTTTTTTAAAACGCGAAGCTGCGCCCTTTTTGGACTTTTTTGGGGGATGCCCAACGCTCTTCTAATCGATTTAGGCAAGTTAATCTCGAAAATTGGCATCTACAGAATCGTTTTATATTTTAAAGATTATTCGCAAAAATAGGAATGTTATTCGAGTAAACGACCCTACTTTTGCATATGTTTAAAAATACACTTTTACAAGCAATTGACGCAGGCGCAGTTGAACTTAGGCGCTTTTTTAACGGATCCTTCACCATTTCTAGTAAGGCCAGTATCAATGATTTAGTTACCGAGGCAGATCATGCTTCTGAAAAAGCTATTTTTACCGTAATTCAAAAAAATTATCCTGATCATTTTATATTAAGTGAGGAAACGGGTGCGCTTCCACAAGATTCTGACTATAAGTGGATTATTGATCCCATTGACGGCACCATTAATTTTGCGAATGGCATTCCAATTTGTTGTGTAAGTATTGGCTTGGAACACAAGGGTCAAATGATTATGGGCGCAGTATATAATCCCTTCATGAATGAAATGTTTATTGCAGAGCGTGGACAAGGCGCAACCTTGAATGATAAAAAAATTCAAGTAAGCGATAAGTCTGATTTATTAACGAGCTGTTTGGTAACAGGCTTTCCTTATCAATATTTAGATACTGCCAACGGCCCTTTACAAATTTTTGAAAAATTAATTCGCAAGGCCATTCCTGTTCGCCGATTAGGAAGTGCAGCCCTTGATTTATGTTGGACAGCGGCAGGAAGGTTTGATGGTTTTTATGAACACAAATTACAAGCTTGGGATAGTGCTGCAGGATTTTTAATTGTAGAAGAAGCGGGTGGAAAAGTCACAGATTTGCAAGGAAATAAATACACACCTTACAATCCCGGTATTATTGCTACCAATGGAAAAATTCACCAACAACTACAATCGGTTATTAACGGAGGAACAATTTAATATTTTTTATGTCAACAGAAAGAACAGAAATTGAAAAGCTAGGCGAGTTTGGTTTAATAGATCATCTTACCGAAAATTTTGAAATTCAAAATGTATCCACTGTTTTATCCATTGGGGATGACGCTGCAGTGATTGATCATTTTGGAAAACAAACAGTGATCACAACTGACTTGTTAATTGAAGGTGTGCACTTCGATTTAATGTATACACCTTTAAAACACTTAGGATACAAGTCAGTCATTGTTAATTTAAGCGACATTTTTGCAATGAATGCACAACCCACGCAAATCACAATGAGTATTGCTTTTAGCAATCGGTTTAGCTTGGAAGCGTTAAATGAATTTTATGATGGTGTTCATCACGCTTGTGAATTATATGGTGTTGATTTAATCGGTGGCGATACGAGTACCTCGCAAAAAGGATTCATTATTTCTGTAACAGCTATTGGCGAAGTAAGTCCAGATAAATATGTAAAACGTAGCACTGCTGAAAGTGGGGATTTGATTTGTGTGTCGGGTGATTTGGGTGGTGCTTTTTTGGGATTAACTTTAATGGAACGCGAGAAACAAATATTTTTAGAAAATCCTAAAGTACAACCTACATTAGAGAATGAAGATTATATTGTTGGCAGGTTGTTGAGACCAGAAGCAAGAAAAGATATTTTAGATATTCTAGAACAACAGGAGATACTTCCTACAGCCATGATGGACATTAGTGATGGCCTAAGTAGTGATGTGCTGCATTTGTGTAAACAAAGCAATTTAGGTTGTCGTATTTATGAAGATAAAATTCCTATTCATGAGGATACCAAAGCTGCTGCGTTTAAGTTTGGTTTGGATCCAACAGTGTGTGCATTAAACGGCGGCGAGGATTATGAATTATTATTTACCATGAAACAATCCGATTATGATAAAATTACTTTGCAAGAAGAAATTAGTGTGATTGGTTATATGTGTGATGCAGAAGAGGGTACTAAAATTATTACTAAAGGAAAAAATGTTTTTGATATTACTGCACAAGGATGGAATGCATTTGGCAACAAAGCATAATTACACTAGTGAGTAATC
>JAURIP010000125.1 GCA_030832695.1 Sediminibacterium sp.
ACTACTCCAAACATTGCATCTACGGCAAATGCACCTAGAGTAAATCATAACGATGCTGAAAACTTATTAAAAATTCCCGTACTTCCAATTAGCTACGGTGATGCTGCACCATTATTAAAAGATATGGCAGGGCCAGTGGCACCAAAAGATTGGGCGGGTGCTTTACCCTTCACATATCATATTGGGCCAAGTAAATCAAAAGTACATTTGAAATTAGTATTTGATTGGAAGCTAAGACCAGGTTTAAATGTAATTGCAACGATTAAGGGATCTGAATATCCTGATCAGTGGATTATCAGAGGTAATCACCATGATGCATGGGTAAACGGCGCAAATGATCCAATCAGTGGTATGGCTGCAGAGCTCGAAGAGGCTATTGCCATAGGAGGATTATTAAAACAAGGATGGAAACCTAAACGTACATTAATTTATTGCGCTTGGGATGCGGAAGAACCAGGATTAATGGGATCCACAGAGTGGGTTGAAGATCATGCACTTGAATTACAAGCAAAAGCGGTTGCATATATAAATTCAGATGGTAATGGCCGTGGATTTTTGGGCGTGCAAGGTTCACATGCGTTATCAAATTTCGTAACGGATATCAGTAAATCGGTGATTGATCCGCAAGCGGGGGTTTCGGTGTTTGAAAGACAGAAGGCGAATAGTGCTACGAATGCAGGTAACATCAAATCAAAAAAAGAAATTTTTGAAGCAACTAGTTATCCATTAGGTGCAATGGGGTCTGGTTCGGATTATTCTTCTTTCATACAACACATAGGAGTTCCTTCCTTAAATATTGGTTATGGTGGCGAAGATGCGGGGGGCGAGTATCATTCTATTTATGATTCCTATGATCACTATGCTCGATTCAAAGATGCTGAATTTAAATATGGCGTAACGCTAGCTAAAACATCAGGTCGCGCCGTGCTTCGTTTATCAGAAGCAGATGCACTTCCTTTTGATTACACATCATTACATAAAACAATCAAAGGATATATTACCGAGCTAATATCGAATGTAGATGCACTTCGTGAAAAAGCACAGGTGGAGAATGATTTAATAAAAAACAATGCATACAAAATTGCAGCCGATCCAACAACCAATTTAACCACTCCAACATTATTAGCCGAAGTGCCTTTTGTTGATTTTTCTTTATTATTAAATGCATTGGCAACACTTGAAAAATCGGCACAAAAAGTAGAGCAATTAAAAGCGGGGGCAGATGCAAATAAATTAGCTACTATTAATGCAAAAATATATTCAGCTGAACAATCATTGTTACTACCAGCGGGCTTGCCACGCAGACCATGGTACAAGCATAGTTTGTATGCACCAGGATTTTATACAGGTTATGGTGTTAAAACAGTGCCGGGTGTTCGTGAAGCCATTGAACAACAAAATTGGCTTGAAACACAACAGCAAATAACCGCAGTAGCAAATGCAATAAATAAATTTTCTTCCTATTTAGATGCTTTATAGGGTGTAAATTTGCCTATGCCGTTTCAACTTCAATCTAGCTATACACCTTCAGGTGATCAGCCTGCAGCAATTGCACAGCTAACCGAAGCGGTGCAAGGGGGCGATCGCTATCAAACCTTATTGGGGGTTACCGGAAGCGGTAAAACATTTACCGTTGCGAATCTGATTCAAAATGTGCAAAGACCTACACTCATATTAACGCACAATAAAACATTGGTTGCGCAATTATATGGGGAGTTCAAACAATTTTTTCCCAACAATGCGGTAGGCTATTTTGTTTCATATTACGATTATTATCAGCCAGAAGCTTATTTACCCACTTCTGGCGTTTATATTGAAAAGGATTTAAGTATCAATGAGGAATTAGATAAGCTAAGGCTTCAGGCCACTGCGCATTTATTAAGTGGTCGTCGTGATATTATTATTGTAGCTAGCGTGAGTTGTATTTATGGAATGGGCAATCCTACAGAATATGAAAATGGAATTATTCGTATTGAAAAAGGTATGGTGATTTCAAGACAAGCTTTTTTACATGCATTGGTCAATAGTTTATACCACAGAACGGTCACCGAATTTGATCGTGGTGGTTTTAGGGTGCAAGGCGATACTGTAGATATTCGATTACCCTATGTTGATTATGGTTACCGTATTACATTTTTCGGAGATGAAATTGAATCCATCGAAAGCATTGAAATTGAGACGGGCAAAAGAATTGAGGAGATGGAGAATGCAGCCATCTTTCCTGCTAACTTATACTTAGCGCCCAAGGAAATGGTGCAACAAATAATTTATGAAATTCAAGATGAGGTGCGCGCGCAGGTGGAGTACTTTAAAAATGTAGGAAAGCATATTGAAGCGCAACGTATTAAAGAACGTGTTGAGTATGATATTGAAATGATTAGAGAGTTGGGTTATTGTTCCGGTATTGAAAACTACTCTCGCTTTTTTGATCGCCGCAAACCAGGCACGCGACCATTTTGTTTGTTAGATTATTTTCCCAAAGATTTTTTATGTGTCATTGATGAAAGCCATGTGACCATACCACAGATAACTGGCATGTATGGTGGTGATAGAAGTAGAAAAATGAATTTAGTTGAATATGGATTTAGATTGCCTAGTGCCATTGATAACAGACCTTTAAATTTTAATGAATTTGAAAATATTATTGGGCAATCTATTTTTTTAAGCGCTACCCCTGGTGACTATGAATTAGAAAAAACAAGTGGTTTAATTGTAGAGCAGGTGGTACGACCTACAGGTTTATTAGATCCTCCAATTGAAGTACGCCCAACCAAAAATCAAATAGATGATTTATTAGATGAAATAGCCAAACAAGTGGAGATGGGTGACCGCGTGTTGGTAACCACTCTTACTAAAAAAATGGCCGAAGAAATGGATCGTTATTTGTTACGCATACAAATAAAATCCAAATACATACATAGTGATATTGATGCACTTGAGCGTGTTGAAATTTTAAGAGAACTAAGATTAGGCGTGATTGATGTACTCGTGGGTGTAAACCTATTAAGAGAGGGACTTGATTTACCTGAGGTTTCCTTAGTAGCTGTATTAGATGCAGACAAAGAAGGATTTTTAAGAAATGAAAAGTCACTCACCCAAACCGCTGGTCGCGCAGCGCGTAATGTACGCGGTAGGGTAATATTTTATGGTGATCAAATTACCAAAAGTATGCAGCGCACCATTGATGAAACCAATCGTAGGCGTGCAAAACAAATGAAATACAATGAGGAACACGGCATTACACCAACGACTATTGTTAAAAGTATTGAACAAGTAATGCAACAGACTTCCGTATTAGACATCAAAGGCTTTACGCTTAATAATATTAATGTTCGCACTTCGGATGAGCTTGAAATGGTGGCAGATCCGGAAAGTATTTATCAAACGATACCACAAATTGAAAAAGCCATTGGGCAAACCAAAAAACAAATGGAAAAATTTGCCAAAGCACTTGATTTTATGGAAGCGGCTAAGTTGCGCGATGAAATGTTCCGACTAGAAGCGCAGTTAGCAGGAATGAAAAAAAAGTAATATTGATCATTTAAAGTGTTGAACAGTATTAAATAATCAAATCGGGCCTTAAAATGTTTTAATTTTACAATAACTATGACCTCTCTATTCGAATCTATATACAACGGTTTATTACAAACAACTTGGTTAGAATTGATCGCGGTTATTGCTGGTATCGTTTCTGTATGTTATAGCAGAAAGGAAAGCATATTGGTATATCCTATCGGTCTAATCAATACCACCATCTATATTTACCTTAGTTTTAAAGGACATTTATTAGGCGAGGCCAGTGTTAATTTATATTATACCATTATGAGCTTGTGGGGTTGGTATTTGTGGACAAGAGTGGATCCGAATAAGCACACTATCATTTTACAAATTACAAAAAGCAACACCCGCGATTGGGTTTATCAAATACTATTTTTTCTAGCCTTTTACTTTTCACTTTTCTTTTCACTCACCTACTTAAAAAAAGAATTTGCACCCGAAGCCATTCCATGGGCCGACGCACTTGCTAGTGCTGCTGCCTATACGGGTATGTGGTTAATGGCAAAGAAAAAAGTTGAGAGTTGGATCTGGTGGATCATTACCAACATTGCCTCTATACCATTATACTTTGTAAAAGGATATACTTTTACAAGTGTACAGTTTATTGTATTATTGATTATTGCCATAGCCGGTTTAAAATCATGGAATGATAAAGCAAAAAGTAATTCAATAAAATCAGTGATATAATTATAATATTTAAAACGCATTAAAGAAATGACCAACACTTTGCAAAAAATTGTAGTACTGGGTCCCGAATCAACTGGGAAATCAACACTTTGTGAACAGTTGGCAAAACATTACAACACTATTAACTGTCCAGAATACGCGCGCCAATTCTTGACCGAAAACGGTGTAAAATATAATTACACTGATTTATTAACAATTGCCAAGGGGCAATTAACATTAGAGGACAACCTTACGCAACAAGCGGTAGAAAATAAAAAAAATAAGTTAGTTATTGACACTGACATGTATGTTATGAAGGTTTGGTGTGAATATGTGTTTGATAACTGCCACACTTATATCTTAGAACAAATAAATGTGCGTAGTTATGATTATTATTTATTGTGCGATATTGACCTTCCTTGGACATCGGATGAAATGCGCGAATATCCCGATAACAAGCCGCGACAAGAACTATTCCAAATTTATAAGGATATATTAATTAATCAAAACACCCCCTGGGGTATCGTAAATGGGATAGGAGCAGAAAGGACCAATAATGCAATCGCACTAATTGATAAAAACCTTCCAAAATAAAACGACGGTTATTTTTTTAATAACGCACGGACATCTTCATCCCCTTCAATATTATTCATCTCTCGTAAAATTTGAGGATAACGCCATGACACCCTTCTGGTCATTGGTCTTGCTGTAAACTTTTTCGGATTGGGAAAACCAGCAACAATCATTGCAGCTTCGGCCCTGCTTAAATTTTTCGCCGATTTGTGAAAGTAATGTTGTGCCGCCGCTTCCACACCAAAGCAACCAGGCCCCGTTTCAATGACATTTAAGTACACTTCTAAAATTCTTTTTTTACCCCAGACCCATTCAATTAAAAATGTAAAATACACTTCCGGTATTTTTCTTATATACTTATCATATTTACCACCCTGCCATAAAAAAACATTTTTTGCTGTTTGTTGTGTTATGGTACTTGCGCCACCACCAATCGGTATTTTTGACTTTTTTTTCTTTTTTGGTCGCAAGCTTTTTTCAATCGCATCCCAATCAAAGCCACTATGGTCTGTAAAGGATTGGTCCTCGCTCGCA
>JAURIP010000051.1 GCA_030832695.1 Sediminibacterium sp.
CTTTATTTAAGCAATTATTATAAAGCAACAGATAATTTAAGTGTAGACTATGGGATGCGCCTTTCTGCTTATAGCTTAATGGGCGGTGATGCCTATAACATATATGAAAACGATTTGCTTGTAAATACAATACAATTAAATAAGCAAAGCCTTGGCAAGACCTATGTGAATCCTGAACCTAGGATGACGGCCAACTACCGTGTAACAGACCAAGCAAGTATCAAGGCGGGGTATGCTAGAAATGTACAACACCTGCACCTACTTAGTAATTCAACGGCTTCAAGTCCCTCTGATCAGTGGATTGGAAATTCTTACAATATTAAACCTGAAATTGCGGATCAGTTAAGCGTTGGATTTGTGCAAGGATGGAAAAATAATAACTATGAACTAAGTACCGAATTATATTATAAAAATTTACAGAATCAATTAGACTATAAAGATGGGGCTGAAATAAATACATTAGCCGATGTCGAAACAGCAATTCTATTTGGGGTTGGACGCGCCTATGGTCTTGAACTATTATGGAAGAAGAAAGAGGGCATATTGACTGGATGGGTAAGTTATACCTTATCAAAAACAGAAAGAAAAATTACTGGTATTAATCAGGGCAATTGGTATAATGCAAAACAAGATAGAACCCATGATATTGCTATTGTAGGTGTCTATACCCTTAATTCAAGATGGTCTATCTCTTCTGTTTTTGTATACAATACCGGCGATGCGGTTACCTTTCCAACGGGGAAATATTCCATTCAAGGACAAACGCTATATCAATATGCTTCGAGAAATGGAAACAGAATGCCCTCCAATCATAGAATGGACCTGAGTGTGACTTATGATAAGAAAAGAAAAAAACGCATTCAAGAGTCTTGGAACTTCAGTTTATATAATGTGTATGGCAGAGAAAACGCGTATCAAATTAATTTTCAAGATGACCCAAAGGACCTTAGTAGAACTCAAATTATTCAAACCTCTTTATTTAGATGGGTACCCAGTGTCACTTATCAATTCAAATTTTAATGATGCTTAAAAAATATTTTAGTACAATTTTAATGGGGATTTTTTTATTGGGTTGTGAAAAAGAAATTCAACTACCCTTAGACCCTAACCAGTCTTTACTTGTCATT
Organism: Sediminibacterium sp.; assembly: GCA_030832695.1. Next base: position 1,128 of record JAURIP010000051.1, read on the forward strand.
GATGGAAGTATCACAGACGATGCCGGCCCTTATTATATAAAGCTTAGTAAGTCAAATAGTATTTCAGCCTCCTCCAATTTTTTAGCTGTGACTGATGCGCTAGTCATTGTGAAAGACAATATTGGACAAATTGATACGCTCAAGCATGAAAAAGAGGGCGAATACAAAACCAATAAAATAAAAGGTATTTACGGGAACACCTATTATTTAGAAGTGCAAGTTGCAGACAAAAAGTATACGGCCAATGCGACTATGCCAGAAAAAGTTTTCTTAGATAGTTTAAGGATTAATCCCTTAGCAATCAATGGTGAAATTAGATATAATGTCATCCCGGTTTACACCGACCCAATTAGCTTGGGTAATAGCTACCGTTTTATTCAAAAAATTAACGATACCCTTGATAAAAGCTTTTTCGTGTTCAATGACAATTTGAATAATGGGAAAGTAAATCAACGACCACTTAGAGGAGGGTCAGATTCTTTAGAAGTAAAATTAAAAGATATTATTGATATAGAAATGCAGTGTATCACAAGGCCTACTTATTTATATTACTACAGCCTAAATCAACAATCGGGCGCTGGACCAGGCGGTGGCACAACCCCAGCTAATCCTCCTTCCAATATTGTTGGTGGCGCATTAGGTATTTTTTCCGCACATACAGTTCAAAGAAGACAAGTTCAAATCAAATAATAAACCACCTACGCAAAAACGCAAGTGGTTTATTTTCATTTAGCGAGACCGGGATTAAAACCCGGGACCTCAGTCAATTACAAAATTCACTGAAAGAAAAGTTAATCTTATTTAGAAACATAAATAATACCTTCCTTCATAACGAACTTTACTTTTTTCAAATCTGAGATATTTTTACTTGGATCACCCTCAACTGCTATTATATCAGCAATGTAACCAGGCTTAATATAACCTAAACTATCATCAATATGAAAAGCCTTTGCATTTATACTAGTAGCTGCTTTTAAAGCATCTATAACAGGTAAGCCATACTCAACCATAAGTTCCATCTCTAAAACATTTTCGCCATGAGGATAAACGCCAACATCTCCACCCATTCCAATCGAAACACCAGATGCTATTGCATCCTTAAAACTTTTTCTTTTATTTAATACATTGATTGGTGGGTCGGTAACTCCTTTTTTCCAACCGCGATATTGTGAAATTACATCAACAGCTGAGATTGTTGGTATATAAGTTACATTGTATTGTTTCATTAGTTTCCCTAATTCTACATCAATGAAATCTCCATGCTCAATAGTTTCAGCACCTGCCAATACAGCACGACGTATTGCCTCTTTTGATTTCGCATGGCAAACCATCACCCTTCCACTACTTTTTGTAACTTCATTGATGAGTTTTAATTCGTCAAGTGTAAATGAAGGACGATCTTCCCCATTAATTCCCCATCGATAATCAGCATATATTTTAATAAAATCTGCACCTTTCCCAATCTGATCTCTCACAACCCTTATTAAATCATTTCCATCAGCAGGTTCAGCCCCTAACATGATTTGTTGATCACTATCATAACCTTTAGGACCGTAAGAACCTGTTGAAACAATCGCTCTTCCAGCAACCATTAGCCTTGGTCCAATAATAATGCCTTCATTAATTGCCCTTTTTAGTGAAACATCAGAATAGCCTGCGCCTTCTGTACCTAAATCTCTTGCAGTTGTAAAACCAGCCAATAAAGTATTTTTAGCATGAACAGTAGCCCTTACTGTTCGGTAAGAATCCGGTTCTTTCAAAACCTGCGTATCCCAGTCAGTGATATTATATGGGTACAACATTAGGTGAGAGTGCCCTTCAATTAATCCGGGTAAAATTGTTGCATTAGGGTAATTAATTTTTACAGAACCCTCAGGTACTTTGAGTTGTTCAACTGGTCCAACATTAATAATTTTATTATTCTCAATTATTAATGCCCAATCTTTATGCATGACTTCCCCATCAAATAAGCGAGGTGCAGTTATATAATATTTAGTTTGGGAATTTAATTTAATTCCAAAAATAAATATAATGGTTAAAGTCATAAAGTACTTTAAGTAATTAATTTTCATTTTTATACTATTTTATTAAAATTTAATTTATCAATCAAATATCTTATGTTAAGGTACTTAATTTATATAATATTTTAGATTTATTATAATTGATTTTATAAAAAACTTAATTATAAGGATCACGTAGAAGTCAAAAATAAAGCGTTACAGTTTTTCGCAAAGAACAAACATATTTAAATTGTACCAAATAGTTAATAGTAATACCCGAAAATAATATTCATTTCATCCTCACTGGTTAAACCAAAATTGACTATTTTATTGGTGGTATTGTTATAGGTCACCACACTGGTTAATCCCTCTCCTGCTTTGAGCAGAATGGGTGTAGCAAGGTTGATGACTATGGGATGCTCCCAGTCTGTATTTTCATAAACGACCTCTCCATTTCTCGTTCCACCCAGAATTTTAATTTGAAATTTCTCACCCAACTTATGGAAATGCGAGGTAAGTGTAATTACGGTTACTGCTTTGTTAAACGTATAATCGGTTGTGATAGTTTTGCGTGAATTAGCAGGAATAGAAAAATTATAGTTGGCAAAATTTATAGACTGCGCCTCTTTTACAACATTTGCTTGAGATACTGTATACATATTAATATAGTTCTCACCTGTTAAATTGGTAGTTTGTTTATTAAAATAATGTGCATTCAGGTCGAGCGCTCTAGCCGGGGGAACTTTCAGGGCAACGCCTACAGGAAATGTATAAGTTGTATTTACATCTGTACCGCCACCCAAAAATATATGGTTTTGCATTTGTAAAAAAGTGGTTATGTTAACACTTGCATCTGCATTATACAAATCCCTTAATGTGTTCACTGGTGGCAACAAAGTAGTACTTTGAAACCCATATAAAACAAAATGGTGACTGTTTGGTCTCCCCTGCATGATAATTTTATTGACATAGACTGTGGAAGTATTGGGGGTGGTTCTGTTGACGAATACTTCGCGTTCTGTGTTGGGACTTACTGTAAAAGCATTGATCCCTAATTGAAACCCTTCTGAAGCAGCTGGTGCTTGCATGGGTACAAAAACCTTTTGGCATACTTCTTTATTGACTAGTATGGCTTCATCAACGACAGTTCCTGTTTTGGGCGCCCCTTTTATAATCCATTGTTTGATAAATTCTATCTGTCCCAAGGTCAAATTAGCACCCCCCAATGGCATCGATGCTCCATATTGAGTGGTTGCCTGACAATCAATTTTCTGATACAACAAACTACTTATATAATCACCCGGCTTTACCCTTACCAGGCCGGCTGTTTTTGCTGCCGCATTTTTTGAAATGATATTAATTAAATTATCGTATGCATTAGTTGAAGTTAACAGTAGGTTATGCTGAACGTAGTTAGCATCGCTAGTAGATGCATGACAACCACTAGTTGCACAAGAAGGTGTAAGAATATTGTCCTGTATAATTGTCCAAGTATCTTTTGCAGAAATGGCACCAGTACCTGCCTGATTAGTATCTTTTGCAGAAATGCCATCTGCAACTGCCTGATTAGTATCTTTTTTACAAGATTCCATAGAAAAAGAAACGATTGCCATTGCAGTTAAAATAATTACTGCCTCAAAATATTTCATTTGTGGATGTTTTAAAATATTTTATTGAATTAATATCCCCTTCAAGTTTTTGCTTTTAATTTTTTTGATAGCAGACTCAATAGATTTTTCAGGTTCTATGATATTATATTCACCCCAAAAATCTACGTCTGCAGAGTTGGATATTTTATCAGACATAATTACGTAGGGACTCAATTTTTGATTGTTTATTTGCGGCTTACTATCTTGATTTTCCCAATTAGTATTAACCAATTCAAAAGTAGTACTATAGGTAGTATTAAATATCCATTTATTCCAATTTAGTTTAAATGAAATATCTCCACGAGAATAGGAAAAAATCCATTTATTATTTTGTTGTCGGTAATCAATCTGATAGCTAACTTCTGTTGGGTAAATAACAACTCCTTTTGGTTTTCTACGTGTAAAAATTAGTCCTGCTTTGATTCTATTTTCAACATTAAGTTGGAAATTTGCACTTATGATAGCAAGACTTTTTGCATCGATAAATAATTTTCCGCTATAGAGGGGATCAGGGTCTTCAATAGATGGCTTTTGTTTAAAAGAGATAATCAAAACCTGCTTATCATTAATTTGGGTAATATCCTCAAAGTGAAAATTATACAATTCAAATACATTTTCTGAGAATATATTACTTGGATCTTTTATTAAATCAATAAATAAGGCCGAAAAAAGACCTCCTTCTAATTTAAAGTTTACAGTATCTAATTTAGTATAATCAGCATTTTTCCTACCCTTTAAAATATTGACTTGGTCTTGTACACCTATTGAAAATGGCATTTTTTGAATATCGACAATAGATTCTAAAACTGAGACATAATTACGTCTTTTTTTTATTGATTCTCTGTAAAAACCAATTATCTGAATAGCGCTATCTCCATAATTTTTTGAACGATTATTGAGTACATTTACAAATATTTTATTGGCATCCATCACATTTACAACTACATCTTTGAGTAGAATATTGACAGGTTCTAAATACAATAAATTTTTTTCTTGATTCAAGTCTTTGATTGAGATAACTTTATCTTTATACCCTAAAAATGAAATAATAAGATTTGCGTCTTGTCTATCTGTAGGAATTTTGATTAAGAAATTTCCTTCACTATTGCTAATGGTAGAAATGTTTGATCCAGAAATTGTAATACTTGCAAAAGTTAATTCATTCTTTGTTTTACTATCAAAAATAGTTCCTTTAAAATATTTAAAAGAACTAGAATCTGCATTGTTAATAGGATTTATTTGTGCTTCTGATTTTATTATAACAAGAAAAAAGAAAAACAATCCAATTATGAACCTAAGATAAAATAGGTAAGATTTCATTTTATTCTTACATATAAAATATTTAATCATATTAAAAATTAATACTCTAGTAAAGTTAATCAATTTATAATAATACAAATAGGGCCCACGATTTAACGTAAGTCATTGATTTTGTGTAGCAAGAGGTAGGATCCCGTCCGCCGTGGTGGTTATGAATCCATGCACCTAAAGTAATAATAAAAAAAGGTCTTCTAAACGAAAGACCTTTCAGTAGCGTAGCCGGAGATTTGAACCAGCCTCGGCTGGCAGGCCTGCTCTCCGGAGGAAGGCTCCCGTCCGCCTCGGAACGGACTTGACCGCCGTGGTGGTTATGAATCCATGCATTAACTGAAAAACAAAAAAGACTTCCCATTTGAGAAGTCTTTGTATCGTAGCCGGAGATTTGAAGGGGTGTTTTCCTCAAGCGGGTTAAAATTTAAATTCTTGAGTGATTTAGTCACTTAGGTTACTTTTACTCGTATTTGTATGGTTCATTATTATAAATCATTTGTCTAACATTCTCTAAAACTCTTTTCATATAAGTTTTCCAAAATATTTTTGCAAACAACCAATTTAGAGGATAGTATAAAGGATTGGTAGAATGTAATATATAAGTATACTCAACCAAAATATTATTCTTTTCTATTTCAGTAGTTTTCCACTCAGCTTCAAATTTGTAAAAACCTACCATCCTAGACTGAAAATTGTCAACTTGAAATTTCCAAAATTCATTTTCAACACGGTCATTTATTTTGTCCATCGATACAAATCCACCTTTTTGAACTAGTGATTTTGCAGCATACACTTTTTTGCATGAACCAATTTGCCCCCAATTTTCATCTTGGGTTACGTGTGTTATTTTAGGCATTAGTCCATAACCAGTATGTATTTTTGAAACATCACACAGTAGAGGCGTTTTAAATGCACGTTCCAGAGTGCAATTGTAGTTCGTGGAAAGTTTTACTTTAATTCTCATTTTTTATAAAAATAAAAAAGATTTCCCATTTGAGAAGTTCTTTTAGCGAGAGGGAGATTTGAACCTGCCTGCGGCAAGGCAGGCTCCCGTCCGCCGCGGCGGATATGAATCCACGCATTAACATAAAACAAAAAAAACTTCTCATTTGAGAAGTCTTTGTAGCGAGACCGGATTGCCAATGCTGCGCATTGTCATCTCCTGAATGGTTGCCTCAGGGTTATGAAGATTTTTTGAGAAAATGAAGGCGTTGACTTGTAATAAGTTATGTTTTCACAAAACGGAAAACGACCGATTTTAACCGATTTCAGGGGGTGTTTTCCTCACGCAGTGGTTATTAATTATTTATTACAGATTTCTATATATATCATTTTATTTGGAGTTGGACTATATGCCATACATTGAGCGCAAGTTTGGGGTATTGGATTCTTAGGGATAGTAAAATAAAATTCATCCCCTTCTTTTATAGTAGAAGGAAAAGTGCAAATACTTTCTAAACGAAAAACATTTTGATAGGTAGTATTGGTTGATGGATTTTGCCAACTACTTTCATACAATGCCTTATCTACATCACCCTCGGTTATTTGAATTACATAATTCATACAAATCCCTTTCAACACTAACTTGCCTTTAAAGCAAGCTACTGACGTATTATTTGACTTATTGCAAGAGATGTTTAAAAGAATAAAAAAACCGACTAAGTATTTTATCATCTTTGTTGGTATGAATATATTTTTATTATAATGCTTTAAAGGAAGTAATCTCATAACCAATTTCTTCATCTGCAATCTGCTTATTGAAATCAAAATATATATTTTTTGGATAATAAAAGATTTCATTATAATCTAAAGAATGCTGATAGGGATTTTTAGCTAAACTACTAATTATGAAATCAAATAATTCATTGATGGTTAGAATTGGCCCAGTTTTAGTTGAATCATATGGCAGATTATTCACTGTCTTGATTTTATCATTCTCTACAACAATAAGATGCGGACCAACTCTTCCTTGAAGACAATAACAGGATATTTTCATGGTCATTTCATAATTAGAAATACCCTTCTTTTTCCATAATGCCAACTGCGAAGCGGGATCTCCTTTTACTATTTGAATTTGATCTGGATTTGATTTTACACACCCAGTTAACAAAATTAAGAAACTAAGAAAAACTAAATTACGCATACGCTATGAATTTAAATAAAGTGAACATTTCCACTATTCAAATTTAAGATTTTTTGAGAAAACGAAGGCGTTGATTTGTAATGGGTTATGTTTTGATAAAACCGAAAACGACCGATTTGTACCGATTTCAGGGGGTGTTTTCCTCACGCAGTGAAGTAACAAATATCTTGTGTACTCTAGCTCCACTTACAGACGAAAGATGTAACCATAATTCGATGATTGAGTATGTTACTATTAGGAAACTAAATGGTTAAACTTCGTGTCAAATTGCAGGAAGTTGGCATTCATACTTAGTTTATCTACTTTTATGAAAATGAAAAAAGCTATCATCATAGGAGCAACAAGTGGAATCGGCAAATCATTGGCTGAGTTACTATTGCACGAAGGTTTTGAAGTGGGAGTAACTGGCAGACGTGAGGAATTATTTCAATCCATAAAGATACAAGAGACCAGTAGAATTGTCTTTAAAAAAATGGATGTTCAGGATTTATTAACTTTAGAGGCAATCTGTAATGAATTGGTGAGTCAGATGGGTGGATTGGATTTATTGATTATTTCAGCAGGAATCGGCGAGGAGAATAAAAACTTAAATTTTGATGTTGAGCATAGTGTAATCAAA
>JAURIP010000196.1 GCA_030832695.1 Sediminibacterium sp.
ACATATCGTATAGGTTTGATCAGAATAACGTAAAAATAATTCTGGGGTATCGCTTAATGGTTCTAAAACCATAATTAAATTATTTTTCTCTAAAATTTCGGTGCCTAGTCTTAATCCTTCAATTACATTCCCAGTTTGAATGCCAATAGGTAATTTACGATCAAAATTTCCCGGAACAACGGTCATCCATTTCGCATTACATCTTTTTGCTACTTCCACGGATTCCTTACAAGTTTGTACAAACTTATCTTTCCACTCTTGCGTGCCTGTGGTTAAATTGATTTTATCATTACTTGAAAAGGCAATCACAAATACACCCATATTCATACCCAAAGATGCTAGGGTGTCTCCTATTTTTTGTTGCATTTCAGGGGTTCTACCCATCATGCCATTGTCTTCAATGCTTCTAAAGCCCATACTATGTGCATATTTTATCTGTTCGATAAAATCGGGTCCGGCTGTATTTTTAAACATCCCATCATGAAAAGCATAATTACATTTAAATGGAGAAGTGTTTTCCATTAGGGCATCTTTTTTGGCGGCATTATTTGCTTTGGAGGCCAATAAACTAGTGGTTCCCAATAAGGCGCCAGTTGCTAACATATTTTGTTTTAAAAAATTTCTCCTTTCCATAGTATAGTATTTTTTTATAGCTTAAATTTAGGCATAAGAATCAATACCAACAAGTTTGCACGCATTAGTTTATCCTTTTCGCTTCTCTTTGCTAGTTATATTTTCCCTGATTTATTTCAGTTCCAATGCACAAAAGGCTAGGTTTAGTTTTTCTGAACAAAAAATGGGGTCTCCCCTAAATATCATTTTATATGCGCAGGATAGCATTATTGCTAAGAGCCAAGCGAGGGCTTGTTTTAAATTAGTTGATTCCTTAAATCATATTTTTAGCAATTACGATTCAAGTAGTGAACTAACGAGGATAAACAATAATGCAGGCATTGCTAAAAGTATGGCATCGCCGTTGATGTGGGAGTTAATTACGCAATCAAAGGAGGCTTATATTAAAAGTAAAGGCGCCTATAACATAGCCATGGGGCCACTTACGCATTTATGGAGAACAGCAAGACGCTTGAAAAAATTTCCTACAACAGCACAAATAAAAGAAAAACTATTACTATGTGATTTTAATAAAATACAATTGAATAATCAAGACCATAGTATTTATTTATCTGACAAGGGAATGCAACTTGATTTTGGTGGAATTGGCAAAGGCTATATTGCACAAAAAGTTGTTGACTATCTAAAAAAAGAAGGTGTCACATCATCCTTGGTTGATGCTGGCGGAGATATTGTATTTGGAGATGCGCCACAAAATAAAAAAGGATGGATTGTCGGTGTAAATCAACCAGAGCAAGCGGATAATCTTTTGCCAGAAAAATTGCAATTACATAATATATCAGTAGCAACCTCTGGAGATGTTTATCAATTTATTGAACATGATGGTAAAAAATATTCTCACATCATTGATCCTGCAACTGGATATGGTGTGACCTCACTCAGAAATGTTACAGTGATTGCAAATGATGGTGCGCTGGCGGATTGGTTAGCCACTGCCTGCAGTATTTTGCCCATCAACGAATCTAAAAAATTAGCACTATCCTTACATGCAGAACTTTTAATTACGGAAAGTGTCAACAATCAATTAAAACGCAACAATACTAAGGGTTTTGATAAATATTGGGGACTACCGCTCATACAAGAAAAACAATAATCTTACCCTTTTTACAAAAAAATTATTATCTTAAATTTTCAAATATTCATCAGTGAAATCAATTTTTATTTCTTTTATATTATTACTTATTTTTTGTAGCAATAACGCGCAAAACAATACCACTGCTTTTGCGCCATATCAACAAAAAATTGATGGCTCTGAATTGTCATTTAAAATGATTCCTATTCAAGCAGGTAAATTTATAATGGGTAGTAAGGCAACTGAAAAAAATAGAAAAGCAGACGAAGGCCCACAAAAAGAAATTCAAATCCCTGCTTTTTGGATGGGTGCTTATGAGGTTACGCGTGATGAATTAGATGTTTTTTTAAAAGACGAATCAACTAGTCAAAATATAACTATGGATGCCATTACCAGACCAAGTGCGCAATATGTTGATTTAAGTTGGGGCATGGGTAAGGAAGGAGGTTATCCCGCAAATAGCATGTCGCAACGAACAGCGATCATGTATTGCAGATGGTTATATGAAAAAACAAAAATATTTTATCGCTTACCAACGGAAGCGGAATGGGAATATGCTTGTAGGGCAGGCACTCAAACTGCTTATTATTTTGGAAATGATCCAGCATTATTAAGCAAACACGCATGGTACGCAAAAAATAGTGAAGACAAATTTCATAAAGTAGGCCTAAAATTACCAAACCCTTGGGGCTTGTATGATATGCTAGGTAATTTAATGGAGTGGACTTTAAACCATTATACGCCCAATGCTTATGTGAATTATAAATCCATAGATAGTGTTCCAGTAGCCAATCCTAAAAAATATCCAAAATCGGTGAGAGGAGGTGGTTTTTCCGAAACTGCCATTGAATTAAGATCGGCCAACAGGCTTCATTCTGACCCAGTTTGGAACAAACGAGACCCCCAAATACCCAAAAGTAAGTGGTGGCTAACGGAAGCCAAAAATATTGGTATTAGATTGGTTAGGCCCATGGCACAGCCCTCTGAACAAGAGATAAATGAATTCTTCAAAACCTACCTTTTTATCGAATAATTTTTTAACTTACAAGTAACAAACGATGCCGCTAATATTGTGGTATTCTTTAATTTTTAAAAATATATAATATGTACAAGGATTTAAACAACCACCCTTCACGAAGAACATTTGTGAAAGATACCAGCTTAATTGCAGGCGGGATTATGGCGATGCCCATGTTATCAAAAGCAAACTTTTTTTCAGGCGCTGACGATGTTATCAAAGTAGCCGTTATTGGTTGTGGTGGCCGTGGTACTGGTGCTGCGATGCAAGCTATATCAAGCAAACAAAATGTGAAAATTGTTGCTATGGCAGATGCATTTAAAGACAATGTTGATAATTGTCATAAAGCATTAACAAAAGAAATTAATGAAGGTATTGGTGATATCAGTAAAAGATTGGATGTGCCTGAAGAGCGCAGATTCACTGGCTTTGATGCATACCAAAAAGCAATTGCATTAGCAGATGTAGTCATATTGGCAACACCTCCAGGATTCAGACCAATCCATTTTGAAGAAGCCATTAAACAAGGTAAGCATGTGTTTATGGAAAAGCCAGTAGCAACTGATCCGGCAGGCGTTCAAAAAGTTTTAGCAATTGCAGCAATAGCAAAACAAAAAAAATTAAATGTGGTTGTTGGTCTACAAAGACATTATCAAAATTCCTATCGCGAACTTTTCAAAAGAAAAGATATGATTGGAGAAATTACATCTGCGCAAGCTTGGTGGAATAATGATGGTGTTTGGACGAGACCTCGTAAAGCAGGACAAACTGAAATGGAATATCAAATGCGTAACTGGTATTATTTTAACTGGTTATGTGGTGATCATATCAATGAACAACATATTCATAATTTAGATGTAATTAACTGGTTCAAGGAAGGATACCCAGTAAAGGCACAAGGATTTGGCGGCAGACAGGTTCGTAATAGCAAGGAGCATGGTGAAATTTTTGATCATCACTTTGTAGAATACCATTATGCTGATGGTTCTATTTTAAATAGCCAATGTAGACATATTCCAGGTACCATGAGTAAGGTAGATGAATTACTAGTGGGTACGAAAGGTAAAATACATTGTGGTCAAGCAAAAATTGTTGACCATGGCGGAAAAGTACTTTTCCAATTTGCTAAAAAAGGAGAACCAGATCCATATCAAAACGAGCATGATGAATTATTTGCTGCCATTGCAAAAGGGGAATATAAATATGCGGATGC
>JAURIP010000104.1 GCA_030832695.1 Sediminibacterium sp.
AAAGGGGAATTAGAAAAGACCACTACGTTTAAGGATAAAGTAAGAATGCAACCCGATAACGTGAATGCAGGCTTATTGACTTATCCAGTATTACAAGCGGCAGATATTTTAATACACCGCGCGGTAAAAGTGCCTGTGGGCAAGGACCAAGAACAAAATTTGGAAATGGCGCGCAACTTTGCAGAGCGTTTTAACCACAGATATGGTGAAACCTTCCCATTACCTTATGCATTTAATTACAATAGCGAATTAGTAAAAATATTAGGTTTGGATGGCGAGGGAAAGATGAGCAAAAGCGAAAATCAAATGACCACTTTATTTTTAGCGGATACAGATGATTTGATTCGCAAAAAAGTAATGAAAGCCAAAACGGACCAAGGCCCCTTAACACCTAGTGCAGCCAAACCCGATTACATACAAAACTTATTTACTTTGATGGGCTTAGTGAGTTCGGCAGATACTGTTCAAAAATTCGAGGACGATTTTAATAATAGCTCCGAAGGTAATTGCATTATAAGATATGGAGATATGAAAAAGCAGTTGGCCGAGGATATGGTTAATTTTATTAATCCAATTCGTTCACAAGCCGCTGATTTACAAAACAACAAAGCCCATTTACTGAAGATCATACAACAAGGGGCAGACAAGGCCAGAGCTAGCGCCTCAGTCACCCTTTCGATGGTTCGAAAAACAATTGGGATGGATTACCTATAAAAATTAAAAAAAATAAATAGTACATCAACTATTTAGTATTTTCACTATCATGGCAAAAGCTAAAAAACCAAAACACGTTGCAGTAGCCGGTAATATCGGCGCTGGTAAAACTACATTGACTGAAATGCTAAGTAAGCATTATCGTTGGATACCTCAATTTGAGGATGTAGATCATAACCCCTACTTAACTGATTTTTACGATGATATGCCACGCTGGAGTTTTAATTTACAAATTTATTTTTTGCATGGTCGTTTGAATCAAATATTAGATATTCAAAGAGGAACAGAAACTATTATTCAAGATAGAACGATTTACGAGGATGCAAATATTTTTGCACCTAACTTACATGAGATGGGTTTAATGAGTAAGCGTGACTTTGATAATTACTACGGATTTTTTAGCACCATCAAAACAATGGTACAACCGCCTGACTTATTAATTTATTTAAAAGCATCTGTTCCTACTTTAGTTTCTCAAATTCAAAAAAGAGGAAGAGAATACGAGGAAAATATTCGTTTGGATTATTTAAAAAAATTGAATGAGTATTACAATAAATGGGTTGAAGGGTATAAAGAAGGTCCCTTATTGATCATCGATTGTGATAAAAATAAATTCGGCGAAAACGAAGAAGATTTAGGCGAAATAATAAGCAAGGTAGACGGCATGTTGTACGGCTTATTTTAATCCCATCGTCATGAACGCAATTACAACACAAATACTTGAACAATTTAAATTAATTGTTGGCACTGAGTATGTTTTTACCGATGCCGATAGTATAGAAAAATACGGCAAGGACGAAACGGAACAACTTCATTACGCCCCACAAGTAATTGTTAAGCCAAGGCAAGCTTCCGAAATTGCACAACTTCTGAAAATTTGTAACGAACATTTAATTCCTGTTACACCAAGAGGTGCTGGTACAGGATTAACAGGCGGCGCACTTCCGCACTTAGGCGGTTTGGTGATTACAATGGAACGATTCAATACCATTTTAGAAATAGACGAACGAAATTTACAAGTAACCACCGAACCTGGTGTGATTACAGAAATGCTACAGGATGCGGTGAAAGAAAAAGGATTGTTTTATCCTCCCGACCCAGCGAGCAAAGGCAGTTGTTTTATTGGTGGTAATATATCAGAAAATTCAGGCGGTCCTAAAGCAGTTAAATACGGAGTGGTAAAGGATTATGTATTAAACTTAGAAGTGGTGCTTCCCAATGGTGAAATAATTTGGACCGGTTCCAATGTTTTAAAAAATGCCACTGGCTATAATATTACACAACTTATTGTGGGTAGTGAAGGCACATTAGGTATTGTTACCAAAATAGTGTTAAGATTAATCCCATATCCGAAGTTTGATTTATTAATGCTCGCGCCCTTTAATAGTTTAGAAAAAGCAAGTGAAGCAGTGAGTGCTATATTCAGAGCTGGTATTACGCCAAGCGCTATGGAGCTTATGGAAATTGATGCCATTACACTTGCATCTAAAATTTTAGATAGCAATGCCATTCCACTAACTGAAAATTTAGCTGCACATTTAATTATTGAAGTAGATGGAAATAATATGGATGTACTGATGAGTGAAATGGAAGCGATTTCGGAAGTACTTTCCCAATTTGATGCGGGAGAATTATTTTTCGCTGATGATGCACAACAAAAAAATGAACTTTGGAAAATACGACGCAAAGCCAATGAGGCTGCGGTAATGGCTGGTTACACAATTGAGGAAGATACCGTTGTACCAAGAGCTGAATTACCTAGATTAATAAAGGGCGTCAAGGAATTAGGCGCACAAAATGGATTTAAGGTAGTGTGTTATGGTCATGCGGGCGATGGCAATTTGCATATCAGAATAAACCATCCAACGATTAAGAAGAGTTATGGCAGTGATGAAATGAATGCTATTTTAAAAAAATTATTTGGACTTGTTAAGGAACTAGGCGGTACGATTAGTGGCGAACACGGTATTGGACTGATACAAAAATCATACATGCCTGTTTTATTTGATGAAGTGTCACTTGAACTTATGCGCGGCATAAAGAATACGTTTGACCCTAATCATATTTTAAATAATGGTAAAATTTTTGATTATAAAAAATAACAACACCGTAACCCATCCCCATGCATCTTAAAAATATTATTCTTTCAACGTTTATTTTATTCAGCTTTGTAGCTAAAGCGCAGACCACCATCACTACAAATAAAATTTTGGATAAAAAACCCATTTTTGTGGGCGGCGGCTTGGTATTAGGTGGCGGTGCAAATAGTTTTCAAATGGGTCTGAATCCAGAAATCATAAAAAGCTTTACACCCTATTTAGATGGTGGTTTGGCAATGAATATTTATTATGAACTTTACAATTCCAATGAGTTTAATGATATCCGAAGTCGCAATTTTAGATTAGGTATTGGGGCGTTCACGCGTATTTGGCCTATTGAAAGTTTTTTTATCCAAGTGCAACCTGAATATAATTATGCATGGATCAAACAAAAGGACACAAAATCAGGACAAGCTGGTTCTACTAATTTTGGCGCCGAAAGCATATTGGCTGGGGTTGGGTATGGCAAACGCGTTGCATCAGGGATTAGTTATTTTTCAATTATGATTGATTTATTGAACAACCCACAATCACAATACAATGGTATTTTAAACAGAAAAGAGCCTGTATTTAGAGCTGGTATTGGATTCCCATTAAGATTCGGGCCAAAGGTTACTCGCTAACATTTTAGCTTAGGTTTCTGAGCTTTGATTAAGCGATAATAAAAAATTCCTTAATCTCTTCGAGTGTTGCACAAATTTGCAAACGATATCTACTTCTTTCGTATAAAAAATCTTCTTCCTCCATCTTTTGAATCATTGCAACTAATGGATCATAAAATCCTTGAAAATTATATAGCACTATTTTTTTATCGTGTATTCTTAAATTGTTCCAAACAAGCATTTCAAAAAGTTCATCAAAAGTCCCCAAGCCCCCTGGTAGCACAATAGCGGCATCCCCTTTTTCATACAATAACATTTTTCGAGCATGCATATTTTCGGTAACAATCAATTCCGTTAAACCTTTATGCTCGGCTTCCCATTCCAATAAAACCTTGGGTATAATACCTATTACTTTACCCCCTTTAGCCAAACAAGCATTGGCTGTAGCACCCATCAAGCCCTTATTACCGCCCCCATAAACAAGTGTAATTTTTTCATCCGCCAACCAAGCACCTAAAGCATTGGCCATTTGTTCAAAAGCGGGATTTTTACCCGATTTAGAACCGCAAAACAGTGTGATGGCATTCATGGTCATAAAATACTTTTATGCTTTATAATATCGAATTTAGTTAAAATTAAAAGATTGTCCTTACTTTGCTTTAACTAATTTAAAGACCTATGAGCGCTCCCTTATTATTCCTATTTGTAGTACTGTATTTTTTAGTCCTACTTGCCGTTGCAAAAGTGACAGGTAAAAATAGCAACAATATGTCCTTTTTTATTGGCAACAAAAATAGTAATTGGATGTTGGTTGCATTTGGGATGATTGGAACCTCACTAAGTGGTGTCACTTTTGTAAGCGTTCCCGGGGCAGTTGGAAAAGACGGGTTTCATTATTTGCAAATTACCATTGGCTACCTCATTGGCTATTTCGCGATTGCTTATGTTTTGCTTCCAATTTATTATAAGATGAACCTGACTTCTATTTATAATTATTTAGAACAAAGATTGGGTTTTGGCGCTTATAAAACAGGCGCTTCTTTTTTTATCTTATCAAGAACATTGGGCGCTACTGCAAGATTATATTTGGTGGTGAAAATTTTACAAGTATTTATCTTAGATAACTTACATGTTCCTTTTTGGGCAACCACGGTTGTGATCCTTGCAATGATTTTGTTGTATACCTATGAAGGCGGTGTAAAAACGATAGTGTATACGGATACATTGCAAACATCAGGAATGTTGTTGGGCTTAATTATTTGTAGTATTTATATTTTAACCAACCTCCATTTATCCGTAGGAGACGCACTAGTAGCTATGCAAGCGAAAGGTATTGCGACAGTATTTAATCCAGACGTCAATGCGAAGTCATTTTTTCTAAAACAAATCATTGGAGGTGCCTTCATTACCCTTACTATGACTGGTTTAGACCAAGAAATGATGCAAAAAAATATTTCTGTAAAAAACTTAAAAGATGCGCAGAAAAATATGATCACCATTGGATTCACTATGTTATTGGTGATTAGTTTATTTTTATTTTTAGGGGGCTTACTTCATTTATATGCTGCGCAATTAAATGTAACTGCAGTGGGTGATGATTTATTCCCTACCCTCGCCTTACAACATATGCCACCTTACTTATCCATCATTTTTATTTTAGCACTGATATCAGCCTTATTTCCAAGTGCTGATGGTGCTATTACTGCACTTACTTCTAGTTTTTGTATTGATATTGTAGGCATGCAAAGAAACACCCAATGGGATGAGGCCAAAAAGAAAAAAATCCGTCAACGAATACATTTAGGTTTTGCTTTTCTTTTTTTAATCATCGTTTTGGTATTTAAATGGATTGACAATAAAAGTATTATTGATTTATTATTAAAGATTGCTTCCTATACCTATGGACCTTTATTAGGCTTATTTGCATTTGGTATTTTAACCAAAAGAAGCATTAAGGATAAATGGGCATTCTTACCTTGCTTTATTGCACCCCTATTATGTTTATTACTTGACTACTTGCAACCTTACTTTTTTGGCTCAGCCCCTACTAGCTTTAGAATTGGACAGGAATTACTGATCATTAATGGCTTATTTACATTTTTAGGATTGTTGTTAATTTCATCGCCGAATAGCGAAAAAAAATAGAACTTTGACTAATGGATTTTATACACCCTTTAGCCAAGGAATATGCAGCGCAATATAGCAATGCAACACCTTCCTATTTAAAGGAGGTATACGAAAGTACATTAGCCACACATCCGCATGCCGATATGCAGAGCAGTTGGACCCAAGGGGGCTTTTTAAGTTTAATTAGCAAATTGTTGCAACCCAAGCATATTTTAGAATTGGGCACGTTTTCAGGATTTAGCGCTATGTGTTTGGCAGAAGGCTTGGTGAATGACGGACAATTGCACACCCTTGAATTAAGAGAACCCGATGGAATCAACGCACAAAATAATATCAATCAAAGCCCGCATAAGGA
>JAURIP010000230.1 GCA_030832695.1 Sediminibacterium sp.
ACTACAATATCTACTTGTTTGCCCCAATGTTCTTGAATGATTTCGGGATCGGTATAATCTTCAATGTTTTCACCAGGAAAGGAAGCCGACAATATAGGATGACCCAATGTTTCAATAATTGCTAATGCAATTTTATTATCAGGGATGCGAAGTCCAATTGTTTTTTTCTTGTTTTGTAAAATTTTAGGGACTTCCTTACTCGCAGGCAATACAAAAGTAAATGGCCCAGGCAAGGTGCTTTTCAAAATTCGAAACAAAGAATTGTTAATACTCTTCGCATAATTACTCAAATGACTTAGATCCGAGCAAATAAAACTTAACTGCGCTTTTTCAGGACTTACTTTTTTTATCGCACAAATTTTCTCAACTGCTTCTGGATGAAAAATGTCACAACCCAGCCCATAGATAGTATCAGTAGGGTATGCAATGATACCGCCGCTTTCCAAGCAATCTTTAATAATAGCAAGCTGTCTAGGCTGCGGATTTGTAGGATGTATACTAATTAGCATAATTTCTGTTGTGCAAAACTACTCCTTTTTACTCCAATAGGTTTGTTTTAGTTTTCAAATAAAAACAAGCCATGTTTAGTATCATTTATTTAGAACAAAAATTAGTGACGCGCGATTCCTTGAAACTCATTATTGAAAAACAAGACGAATGTAAAGTAATATTCAGCTCTGGATCCATTGACGAATTTTGCGATTTTATCAAAAATGAAAAACAGGTTCCTGATTTGTGTATCATCGCTGATAGTTATAATTATTTTGAAATTGTGGAAGTAATTAAATGTATTAAAATGCGAAGCAACCACCCATTTATCCTATTAAAATCGGATAGCAAGTTTATGCGCACTATTTGCTATTTAATGAAACATGGATTACATGGTATTTTTTTTACCGACGAAGCGCTTATCGATTTCAAGTACACCGTCCGAAACCGTACCCGATTTAATTTATCTTCCGACAAATCAAAATTAATCACTAGCAATATGTTGGGAGAAATAAGTATTAAGGAACTTAATTATAACCGAACCCCACTCACGCAAAATGAAATTATATTTATACAACAATGTGCCAAGGATTTAAATTATGATGAGATTGCCAAAGCGCTACAAAAAAGTATAAACACTATTTACGGCTATCGAGACAGGGTATTTAAAAAGCTACATGTGAAACAACGAACCGCCATGGTAATGAAAGCTTTAAAACAAAATCACATTGATCTATAAAAAAAATGAGCCCATTGGACTCATTTTAAAATTAGGTATTAGTAGGTAAACCCTTTTGACTATTTAATTTCCCAAGTTTCTTTACCACGAATTAACTTATCTAAATCACCAGGACCTTTGCTAGTCATTGCTTCTTCAATTTGCAATGCCATCATATCCTCATAACAAGGACGGTCATTGGTATAGAAAATACCAAATGGTCTTGGAAAAACCGCACCTTCCTCAGAAGGATTATCAAATAAGCGGGTTAATATTTGTGCTTTATAAAAATCCTTCTCATCATGAATCCACATATCATCTGCTGAGTATTTATCGCCAATCTCAACAACCTCAGGACGCATGCCATCAAAACGAATTCCTTTTTCACCATTGGCACCAAAAGTTAATGGCTTTCCTTGTTCAACAAATAAACCATGTACTTGTTTAGTTGATTTTTCGGTGAATATTTCAAATGCACCATCATTAAAGATGTTACAGTTTTGGTATATCTCTAAAAACGAAGTTCCTTGATGTTGCTCGGCGCGCGTAATGGTTGCTTGCATGTGCTTAGGGTCACGATCCATGGTACGACCAACAAAACTTGCATCAGCACCTAATGCCAACGCAGCAGGATTAAACGGATGATCAATACTTCCTACAGGTGAGCTTTTAGTGATTTTATTCACTTCAGATGTTGGAGAATATTGTCCTTTTGTCAAACCATATATTTGGTTGTTGAATACCAAGAAATTAACATTAAAGTTTCTTCTTAGTAAGTGAATGGTATGGTTACCACCAATACTCATTGAATCACCATCACCTGCTACGATCCAAACACTAAGTTCTGGACGAGAAGCTTTTAAACCACTCGCAATGGCAGTTGCTCTTCCGTGAATGGAATGCATACCGTAAGTATTCATATAATAAGGGAAACGGCTACTACAACCAATTCCACTAATAATTACAATATTTTCTTTTGGAACGCCAATCGTTGGCATTACTTTTTGAACAGAAGCTAAAATGGAATAATCTCCACAGCCTGGACACCAACGAACCTCTTGGTCAGTTACAAAATCTTTTGGAGTTAGCGCAGCTAATGTTGGGGCTAATGTTTCAGTCGACATATCTATCAATTATTTAGTACGCGAAATTACATAATCAAGGCCAATTTTTACGCATAAAACAACATTTTATACCACAAATTTGCACCTATCCCCCCCTAAAAATTCCTATTTTATTTAATATAATACCTCATTTTATGACCAAATCCTTCCACAGAGGGTTATTTTACCTTTCGGCCCTTCCAAGTATAGGTTTTCACCTGGCCAAATAGTCCTGCAATAATGGTATAAAAAATATGCAGGGGTTGAAAAAATACAAACCATCTAAGCACCGGTTTTAAATTGTAAAAACGGGCTACTGCATCTAAGAAAAAAACTTCAAAAAATGTTTTAAAAGCTAGGGAGATGATTAAAGTATCAAAATTCCCCATCAACAATAAAAGCAAAAAACTTAAATTATATAAATACACTAATAACAACACCCAAAAAATGGAATTGTCATCATAAAAACGCGCTTTACTTGACCAACGAATGCGTTGCATGAGTAAATCCTTCCACTGCCCCATCGCCTTGGTTAATACAATGGCATCTGGATGAAATAAATAACCAATGCGATTGGATAAAGTTTTTTTCATTTTATGCATTAAAAACATATCATCGCCACTTGCAATTTCATCCACCCCTTGATAACCACCCACTGCAATAAAAGCCGATTTCTCAAAAGCCAAATTTGCCCCATTGCTCATGGAATGTTTGCCAGCACCCACTGCAGCTGCTGTAATTCCTTGTAAAGCTAAAAAGTCCAGTACTTGAAAAGTATTTAATACACCCGACTCTTCGATAAACATGACTGGCGCAGCAATAAAAACCGGTTTGTTCTTTTCAATAAATTGGTGATACAATAAAAATAAATTGGGTGGCACCATACAATCAGCATCGGTAGTAATAATCCAATCCCCTTTGGCATGCAACACCGCTTTTTCTATCGCCTTTTTTTTGAAGGAACTAATTTCATTTTCCTTGTAATAATCAGCTAAGCTTAATAAATGAACTTGCGCATTTTTTTCCTGCATTGCTTTTACGATAAAAGCAGTATCATCATCTGAAAAATCATCAATGACAATAATTTCATAAAATTCAACAGGATAATTTTGTGCTAAAATAGTATCCACACAAGTCTTAATATTCGCCGCCTCA
>JAURIP010000375.1 GCA_030832695.1 Sediminibacterium sp.
ATGATTTAATTCATACGACACCTGATGATTTATTAAAGTGGATTGAATCTACTTGTGTGGAACTAAAAGGGAATTTAATTATTCCTGCATTTAGTGTTGGGCGCACGCAGGAAATTTTATTTGAATTAAACCAATTGTCATTAGAAAAACGATTACCCCATATTCCAATATATGTGGATAGTCCTTTAAGTATGGAAGCCACAGAAGTATTAAAAAAATTCCCTAAATATTTTAATAAAAAAATTCAAAAGATATTAGAAGTGGATGATGATCCATTTGATTTTGAAGGGTTACGTTATATAAAATCAGTGGAGGAAAGTAAAGCCTTGAATGAGGACTTGCATCCCAAAGTAATTATATCAGCATCAGGCATGGCGGATGCGGGTAGGGTCAAGCACCACATTAAAAACAATATCAGCAATGCAAAAAATACCATTTTATTAGTCGGGTATTGCGAGCCGCATTCCCTAGGGGGTCGTTTGATGAATGGTGCAAAGGAGGTGAAAATTTATAGTGAGCAATATGAGGTGGTTGCCAAAGTAGGGTCCATTCGAAGCATGAGTGCCCATGGCGATTATGAGGACTTAATGCAATTCTTAGCATGTCAAAACCCTGACTTAGTTAAACAAGTTTTTGTGGTGCATGGCGAAGCCGAAGTGCAGGATCACTTTGCAGAAAAATTGCGTAAAAAAGGTTTTAAGGAAGTGCATGCCCCTGAGATGCATGAAAGTTTTGACTTGAAGTAGTTAAAACAAGCTTTGCTGATTTTTTTGAATTCTAGTGAACTAAAGATAAAATTTATATGTTATACATATAAAAGAAACCCATGAAATCACTATCCATAATATTACTTCTTGGTGTTATTTACTTTGTGTTTCAATCATTTATCTCTAAGTATATGGTTGAGACTGAAAAGCAGGTATATCGCGTCGTAAAAAAAGAAGCTGACTTTGAAATCAGGTATTACCCTGAAGCTTTAATGGCAACCGTTTATACCAAAGGGACCAATTATAAATCAGTTTCCAGTTCGGGTTTTAATAAATTAGCAAAATATATATTTGGCGGAAATCAGCAAAGGGAAAGTATTTCCATGACTGCTCCAGTGAGAATGAGTATAACAGAAAATGGATCAAGTATGAGTTTTGTGATGCCTCAAAAATATAATAATCAATCTTTACCAACACCTAATGATCCAAATATTGAAATTAAAAAGTCACTCCCTGAATATGTTGCCGTCATTAGTTTTGGAGGGTATGCGACAGATGAAAAAATTGCCTTGTCTTATCAAAATTTACTTAAAAGCTTAGCTGAGAAAAAGATTATTACCAAGGGGGGATATAAGCTTTTAGGATATAATGCGCCCTATCAATTTATGGGTAGGACAAACGAGGTAATCATACCAATAGAATGGACAGAATAGTTTTAATTTACCTTTCTTTTGGCTCTTAATTTTGAATATTATTTTAGGTAAATTCCAAACAATTTTACCGCTCATTTGTTATACATGTAAACGAAGAATTTATGCAATTGGAAGTTGAAAATCTAAAAGAAAAAATAAAAGAAGCAAGGGTTCAATTACTTCTACATCCAGTTTATGCACAGATCAATAATTTAGACGGGCTCAAGAATTTCACGCAATTTCATGTATTTGCCGTTTGGGATTTCATGAGCCTATTAAAATCGCTTCAAATTGGGTTAACCTGTGTAACGCTTCCTTGGGTGCCGGTTGGTTCCGCCAATACAAGATACTTGATCAATGAAATAGTGTTAGGGGAGGAGTCGGATGTGGATGAGCATGATCATAGAATTAGCCATTTTGAATTGTATTTAAAGGCGATGCGTCAAATGGGAACTCCAACAAATTTAATTGACGCATTGATCAATGAAATTAATAATGGACATTCCATTGAACAGGCCATTCAACTTGCACCATTACCTGAAAAAGTAAAAAAATTTTTATTATATACTTTTGAAATAGCTCAACATGCGCCCTTGCATGTAAAAGCAGCTGTATTTACATTTGGAAGAGAGGATTTAATTCCAGATATGTTTACTGCTATCTTAAATAAAATTTATAAGGATCATCCGGATCAAGTGGC
>JAURIP010000336.1 GCA_030832695.1 Sediminibacterium sp.
TAATGCTTCTCATCATTGTTTATCATTCTGTGCCCAAGTTGGTATGGCGGCATTAACTCAGGATACTGCTGTCGTATTTTTTCAAGATAACGGCAACGTTTATAACGAATTTTCATATCATTACGATTCCGTAATTCTTCCTAGTATTCAAAGACCACCGATTAGCTTTTCTTAAAAAATAGTTTTAGGCTTTTTTTAAGCCTTATTTTTATTAATTAAGGAAATCTATGTTTACTTGTAACTATAGATTATGGGTCATTGCCCTAATCTTATTATCAAGTCACCTAGCATTTGCAGCACCTATGGGCTTTGAAGGTTCTACGATGACTATGGGAGACTTCAATCAAAATTGGCGTGAAGTAGGATTTAATTATGCGATCACATCACGCGATGCTTTGGGTTTAACACATCTTGAGTTTCGTTCAGATGACCACAAAGACAAACGTGAGCTTGATACGCTTAATTACACACGTCTATTATCTCGTTGGAATTTAACTGACGCTCAAAGTAATCTTTGGTTGTTTATGGGCTTAGGTGAGATAAGAGGAAGTATTGATAATCAAAATATAGATAGCAAAGTGATTGTGTCACCTGGTTTTCAGTTTGATTATGAAACAAGACATGTTTACTTTGCGACCACCCACAAGCTCTACCGAACTTCAAATTTAAATCACGACACCACATCTATTCGTGCTGGCTTTTCTTTTTATGAAGCTGATTATGATCAGACACAGCCGTGGTTTATTTTAGAAACAAAATATACCAATCAAATATCTGACAAGATTGAAGTGATACCTATGTTAAGACTGATTAATAAAAATATCTTTGTGGAGGGTGGTGTGAACAATAGTGGCCAACCTCGCTTAAATTTTATGTATACATTTTAAGGAGTTTTTATGAAACATTTATTATTAGTAGTAGGTTTAGGATTATCTTTAACTAGCTTGAATGGTTTTGCGACACCATCATATAAAGTGACCGTGAATGGCATGGTATGTTCTTTTTGTGCGCAAGGCATTGAAAAGAAAATGAAAGCCTTAAGCGAAACAAAGGATGTCTATGTTGGGCTAAAGAATCGTCTAGTCGTAGTTGAAGTCAAAGATGGTCTAACTTTATCTCAAGATGTTATTAGAAAAATCATCAAGGATGCAGGCTATGAAGTTAAAAGTATTGAAGTAAGCGAGCATCCTATTGAGCATATCAAATCAGGTGCAGATAAATAATGCCGAAAAAATATTTAGATCCTAAATTAATTAAAACCAAGCATATATCCTTGCTAACTTTATTTACGTCGGGAGGCACACTGATTTGTTGTGCCTTACCTGCGTTATTAGTAAGTTTGGGAGCAGGTGCTGTGATGGCTTCAGTGGTCAGCTCTGTGCCGCAAATTGTTTGGTTTTCAGAGCATAAATTAGGTGTGTTTATATTCGCCGGGGTGATGTTATCAATTTCTGGTTTTTTACAATGGAAAGCTAGATCCTTACCTTGCCCAAGTGATAAAGAGTTAGCGGAACTTTGCAATAAAACTAGAGTAAACTCTTTAAGAGTTTATTTTTTTTCAGTTTGTATATTTTTGATAGGTGGCTTTATGGCTTTTATAGCACCTTGGTTAATCAGTTAATTTTTAAGTAATAAGAAATAAGAAGTAAAAAGCCACATTTAACCGTGGCTTTTTTGTGTTCGGTGGGGTGTGTTAGAAAACATCCGGAATCCGGAGATTTTACTTACCAAGCGTCAAAACTTTTTACACTGTTTCAAAAAGTCGCTTCGAAAGGACTCTTTGAATTGTGTTGCCGATAAAACTCCCAATCAGGTTTCAAAATGTCGTTCGAACGACATTTTAAAAACACACATATTTTGAAGAAGTTTAATAAAAGTTACGCATGGAACTTCGATAAATCACCAGGTTTTCTTAGCATTTTATCTACTTCTCCCAAATGAAGCTCTTCTTGATAAATCATCTCACGCGCATACTCTTCTAGCATCACTGATTCATTATTTACGATGTTTAAAAGATTTTTGTAGGAATTAAGGGTATTTAATTCGTGAGCAAGTGACTCTCGTAAAATATCACCAATATCATGGTTATGTGTTTCTAAGAGAGGACCTATTGAAAGTGAAGGATGGCCACCCAAATGAGTAATGAGTTCACCTGCTTTATCAGCATGGGTTAATGACTCAGCGGCTTGCCCTCGAAGCCAAGAGACGATAGGAATTCGATTGTAACCATAAACCATTAACGCATAATGCGTATATCTTACGACACCTGCTAATTCAAACTCTAAAATTGAATTTAATGCCTTAATAATTTCATTTGTTTTTTTGTCGTCCATGATGAGTGCCTTTTTTAA
>JAURIP010000364.1 GCA_030832695.1 Sediminibacterium sp.
GTAGGATTTGTCATGGGAGGCATTCAGTCCGTAAGTCGAAGTACATATTCCAAGTTGATGCCTGTAACTCACGATACCACCAGTTATTTTAGCTTTTATGACGTTACTGAAAAAGTAGCAATTGTGATTGGCATGTTTAGCTTTGGTTTTATTAATGAAATCACTGGATCACAACGAAACTCCGTATTGGCTTTGTGTATATTCTTTATCATTGGGTTTGTTATATTGTATCGCACTTCAAAATTAAAAGGACATGCAGGTATTTAGTGTTGACACAGGCAAGTTTAAATTAGACGGCGGTGCTATGTTTGGTGTTGTACCCAAAGGAATTTGGAACAAACTAAATCCGGCAGATGAAAATAATTTATGCACTTGGGCTTTGCGTTGTTTGTTGGTGATTGACGGAGAAAGAAAAATACTTATTGATACGGGTATGGGTGACAAACAAGATGCCAAATTTTTAAGTCACTACCATCCCCATGAAACCGTTGCCTTAAATGATGCTTTACATCAATTAAATTTTAATGCCAATGACATTACGGATGTATTATTAACACATTTGCATTTTGATCATGTAGGAGGAGCGGTGCTAAAAGAAAATGATACCTTTACATTAACTTTTCCGAATGCTACTTACTGGGTGAGTGAACCGCAATGGGAATTAGCACTAAACCCCAATAAGCGAGAAAAAGCCTCCTTTTTAAAAGAAAATATTTTACCCTTACAACAAAGTGGCCAATTAAAATTAATTAGCCTCCCTGCATTTAAAAGTGCAAACAACTTACAGGAAATTCATTTTAGTCCCAAAATTACTTGCTTTGTTGTCAATGGACATACCCAAGGAATGTTAATTCCAAAAATAAATATAGGTGGACGTGAATTGGTTTTTATGGCCGACTTATTGCCCAGCGTGGCACATATCCCGCTGCCTTATGTGATGGGTTATGATATGCAACCATTAATCACACTGGCCGAAAAAGAACTATTTTTAAATGAAGCTGTGAAAAATAATTACACTTTGTTTTTTGAACACGACGCATTCAATGAATGTTGCAGTTTACACGAAACAGAAAAAGGAATTAGATCCAATGCAAGTTTCACATTGCATACCTGGCTGCAGCAATAAAGCCCATCCTACTCTAATACTTCCATCAATGAGGTTAAGGGATGTCGGATATTTTCATAGCCATCTAAGTCCACTTTAATACTTCCAACAACAATCGGCGTTTCAATACGAACGGGGATATGGTTTTCATCATCCGTTACCCATACAATCATTTTTTCACCACCATCAAACATACTGCCCTTCACCAACAAGGGCGCTAATTTAATTACTTTAAAGCGACCATATTGTGTCGTGATTTCAGATCGACCTAAAAATTTAAAATAAGAAGGATACAAAGTATCATCAATAAAAAAACTCAAATTGATTTTATCGTTGATTTGACATTTTTCATAATTAATATTTCGTGCTGCATAAATGGCACTAATAACATCAAATGTACAATCAGCAGTATTAAAAACACCCGTTTCACTAGTGGCTGTGTTATTTTTTTGATCAAATAGCACTTCTTGCTTTTTATGAAAGCTACCTTCGTTAATATGTCGGGTAAATTGATAGGGCAATAAGGTTTTGGCATCTACCACTGATTCATATTTGTCTCTGACTTTGAAAATCCAATCATATTTTGAATTAGAACGGCCATTGAGTGTAAATGTATAGGCCGGTGCGTTATTCCAAGTGGATGATTTAATGCTAAACTCCGCCTTACCCGCATTCACATACAGACCAATAACATTATAATAAATCGTGTATCTCACTTTTTCACCAATCTGATAGGACTTATTGATTTGATTACACAAACCATCCCGTTCCTTGGAAGGAAAAAAAGATAATAATGAACTTAATAATATTAATAAAATGTACACAGGGGCTTTAATTTAAAATGACGCACTTGATCATTAGCATCATGCAAAATTATTGCTTTATGCGGAAATTAATTAATAAAAATGCCCCTATAATGGCAGGTAATAAAAAGTTAACGGCCCAAATGATGGTACTTAAGCATATCAGCATTAAACTATTGTTATAGTAGGGTTCCAATAATACTACAATAATTTGTCCACGTATCACTAAATCCGTTAAACTGATTGAAGGGATAATACTTAGTAATAAAAACAACACCCCTAATGCTA
>JAURIP010000352.1 GCA_030832695.1 Sediminibacterium sp.
CTTCCAGGGTTGGCAAGTGGATGTCTTAACTGCCGATATGGGTTTGCCGGGGCAAGTGCGCATGAAAGAGTCTAAGCGTACACCGTTATTCAATGGCCCCTTAGAGTGTCGCTTGTTCAGGTTTGATATGAAAAAGCCAGACGCTTCATCATCAGCTTCATAAAGTTAAGTGGTAATAACTTAGTTTTTATAAGCTCAATCATTGATAGTTTTGTTGATTTGATTTGGAGCTCTTTTGTTTATAAAATTCATCATTGTTTGGTGGGTTGAATAACAGTAAAAAGGCTAAAGTCTGTGATAGAAAAATCTATAGTTGATCTACGGGCAGAGATAAAAGCTGACTTTGATGCTCTGGAGAGTCGCTTGAGTAAAAAGATTGTTGAAACAATCCATTGTCAAACGATGATCATTGGTGTGATGATTGTTAGTTCTTTATGTCTGATAAAGATATTAAATTCAAATATTTTTCATATTTAACAGAGTGCGCTCAAGGTTAATTGTGAAGCTTAAATTTAAATATGCAGGAAAAAAGACTATGAGATCTCACGTGTATAAAGAGCTTTTAAAGAGTCTTAGGGAGTTTGACCGGTTGTATCGAGCTTTAGCTAAATAGAACAGATTACAGTTAAGAGCTAAATGTTTGTAAATTCCAAAACACCAGTAAAATAATCGAAAACAGGAAAGAGATTATGGAATTTAAAACTTATATGTGTTTGATTTGTGGCTGGGTCTACGATGAAGAGGCTGGCCTACCTGATGAGGGTATTGCTCCAGGTACATTGTGGAAGGACGTACCAATGAACTGGACGTGTCCTGAGTGCGGTGCACGCAAAGAAGATTTTGAGATGACAGTGATTTAAGTCGATCATTTCGTGTTTTTTCATTAGCGCTTTTAGTGCTGAATCTTTAAACAACCGGTAATTTTTAAGAACCACTTTTTACAAGTGGTTTTTTTGACGGTTATTACTTATATTAAATATAAGTAATTTACCAATTAAATCTTTTAAAGGGAGGTTTTATGTAATTAACAATTACTAAGGAAAAAAGATGTCTAGAAGTTTTAGAAGAAAGAATGCTGCTTATGAATACTACTGGGTTTTGAGGGATGACAGAATTGATATGTCTCGACATAGAGTTACCCTGTTTGACCAAAGTTCAAAAGAAGGAAGAAGGGCTATTAGAAAATTTCATTCAGATAGTCAGCAAACAATGTTCAGTGGTGCACCTGCCTGGTTCAGGAAAATTTTTAAGAAGAAAAATAGCTCGCACAATTTAAGGCAAATGCATCAATGGATTAAGAATTCTGATTATGAGCCAGTATTAAACATAAGGCACAAGTATTCGGCCACTTATGCATGGTGGTAATGAAATGAATATTTTTTGAACAAATGCAGATAGTCAACAAGGAGTGATATAAATACAATGTACACATTAAATATCAATCAAAGGTTCTGGATGCCTGATGCAGAATTAACCCTGAAACTCGCAAAAGACATTAAAGAGAAGCTAGATAAGCTTTCACTCATCCGTAAAAAGTCATCTGAGGGTTTAGCGGAGGAGGCAATCAGTCAATATTTGGACTTGGAACTCTGGCGTCATGAGCAAATTATCCAGGGTGTTAATGAGTCCATGAATAATGATTATGCTGATGAAGAAGCTATCAAAAGAGTGTTTAAAAAAAATGTGGGTTAATTGGACTAAGAGTGCATTAAAAGATATTGAAAACGAAGCAAACTATCTAAATAAAATAAGCCCATCAATCGAAGATAATTTTTTAAAGGATGTAGAGAGAGGCATTAATCTAATAAAAAAATATCCGGAGTCGGGTCGAATAGGTAGAGTCAGCGCAACAAGAGAATTAATTCTTAAAAAATTCCAATACATTCTTGTTTATTTGATTAAAGAAAGCTGTATCGACATCATTAGATTGCTTCATACATCAAGAAAATGGCCAAATTCGTTATAGTGTTGGAAGTCAAAAATAAATAAAGATTGAATCATGAGCAAAAACGAAGAACTATTCCTCCGAGCCCAAAAAACCACACCTGGTGGCGTTAACTCTCCAGTGAGAGCATTCCGTCAGGTGGGTGGCGTGCCACGTTTTATCAAACGTGCACAAGGTGCTTATTTCTGGGATGCAGACGATAAGCGATATATCGACTGTATTGGCTCATGGGGTCCGATGATTGTTGGTCATGCACATCCTGAGGTTGTGAAGGCTCTGCAAGAGGCTGCGGTTCATAGTTTTAGTTATGGCGCTCCAACTGA
>JAURIP010000014.1 GCA_030832695.1 Sediminibacterium sp.
ATGAACAATGCATACCTACTGATAGGCGGTAATTTAGGCGACCGATTGGCGAACCTAAATAACGCTATACAAAAAATTGAATTGCATTGTGGAAAAATAATTTCCAGTTCAACAATATATGAAACAGCTGCCTGGGGCTTTACTGAGCAACCCCCCTTTTTTAATCAAGCTTTACAGGTTGAAACGGCTTTATCTGCCACTGAATTAATGCAACAATTACTCAGCATTGAATTATCATTAGGAAGGGAAAGGTTGCTCCCTTTAGGACCAAGATCCATTGATTTAGATATCATCTACTTCAACAATGAAATAATACAAAACGACATCGTTTCTATTCCACACCCTCGCATGGAACAACGTAATTTTGTACTCATTCCCTTAAACGAAATTGCCCCAACCTTTCTTCATCCGGTCCTACATATATCCACTAGCTCCCTATTAGAGCAGTGCAGGGATGAATCGCATGTGTATAAAAAAACGACCAATTAAGCCTTCCGCTTACTATATTTGAACCGACGAATTAAGGAAATTATGAACTACCATTTTATTGCAGTAGAAGGAAATATTGGGGCTGGAAAAACAACTTTATCACAATTGTTATCGCAACATTATAATGCAAAATTAATGTTGGAAGAATTTGCGGAAAATCCATTTTTGACTAAATTTTACGAAAACCCAAAGCAATACGCCTTTCCGCTTGAATTGTTTTTTTTAGCAGAAAGATTCAAACAACAACAGGACTTAATTAAAAATACTGACCTATTCCAGTCAGTCACTATTTCAGATTACTTATTTACAAAATGTTTGTTGTTTGCCAAAGTAAATTTACCAGAAGAGGAATATAGATTATATCAAAAAATGTTTGATGTTTTTCAACAACAACTTGCAACCCCAGATGTTTTAATTTATTTACATGCGCCAGTGAGTAAGTTGCAATCTAATATCAAAAATCGCAATCGAAAATTTGAACAATCCATACCTGACGAGTATCTATTTAAACTGCAAGAAACCTATACCAGCTATATAAAACAGCATAATATAAAAACCATCTTTGTGGACGCCAGCCATGCTGATTTTTTATACAATGAAGCACATTTAAAATTGATCACTGATGCACTTGAAAAGGATTTAAAAGAAGGCCCACATTTTATTAACCTGCCATAAAGTAAACCATGCAAAGCCCAGTTAAACAATTGAATGATCCTTTGGGTGCTTTGCGCATTTCCGAGTTTAGAAACTTAATGATAGGGCGTTTTTTATTTATCATGGGCTTAAGAATGATGGGCACATTAGTAGGCTGGTGGATTTACGAATTAACCAATGCCCCTTTCGCGATTGGACTCATCGGATTAGCTGAAGTGATTCCAGCCGTTTCACTCGCTTTATATGCAGGCCATGTGATTGACAAAAGCGAAAAAAGAAAGCTTTTATTGAAAGGCGTTATTTTATATTGGTGCTGCGCACTTATTTTACTTTTTTTATCGATGGATATCGGGGCACTCAAATTGACTTCATTACAAATCGCCATTGGTATTTATTTTATTGTTTTTTGTACGGGTATTATTCGCTCATTTACAGGCCCCAGTTTTGGTACTATTGTCGGTGCGGTGGTGCCCAAAAATTTATTACAAAATGCCACCACCTGGAGCCAAGGCATATGGTTGAGTGCTTCCGTTTTAGGGCATGCGATTGTAGGATTTATTATTGCAGGCTTTGGTCATACCGGTTCATTAATAGTCGTGGTTACCTTGGTGGGTATTGGGTATGGCTTTATTGCCATGATTAAATCAAAGCCGCCACACGCGGACGTAGTGGATCAAAAAACATTAGAAAGTGTGAAAGAAGGCCTACGTTTTGTTTTTAATTCAAAAGAAGTATTCGGCGCTTTATCACTTGATTTATTTGCTGTTTTATTTGGGGGTGCTGTAGCCATGATCCCCGTTTTTGCAAAAGATATTTTAAAAGTAGGTCCCATTGGGTTTGGATGGCTCAATGCAGCTTCAGACATAGGGGCGATTATCATCATTTTGATTATCACAATATTCCCTGCGAATCGCGGTCAAGGAAAAAAATTATTACTTGCCGTTGCAGGCTTTGGGGTATGTATCATTGTATTCGCCTTATCAAAGATATTCTGGCTTTCCTTTGTCATGTTGTTATTGAGTGGGATTCTAGATGGCTTTAGCATGATTGTCAGAGGCACTATTGTGCAACTTAAAACACCGGACCATATGCGTGGCAGGGTGATGAGTGTAAATTCCATGTTTATTAATAGCAGCAATGAATTAGGCCAATTTGAAAGTGGGGTTGCTGCAAAAGCAATGGGCGTAATACCGTCGGTGGTATTTGGTGGTGCCATGACTTTACTTGTAGTAGGAGTCACATGGTTTAAAGCACCCGCTTTAAAGAAAATGGAATATTAAATTCAAAAAAAATAGGAAGCCAATCTTGACCGCTCGCCTACTTACTCAATAAGTCCTTCATTACGGAGTGCACCGCAGGACAAAATTCAGCATTCTTCATAGTCACTGGAATACGCTTAAAAAAAGTATCCTCATCCGTATAAGGAAAACGTTGACAATCGGAGGGGCGATGTTCATAAATACTACATGCATTGTCCTTTCCTAAAAACACGCATGGCTTTTGTTGCAAAACATAATCGCCTTCATTATCCATAGCCAAATAGGTATCAATAAACGCTGTCTCCTTAAGCCCTAAATACTTACTGATTCTTTTGATATCAGGCATCTTAAATCGAGGAGAATAATTCTTACAGCATCTAGCACAGTCCAAGCAATCAATTTTTTCAAAAGCGGCCTCATGCAAATCAGGCAATTGCTTCATTATTTTGCGCTTATCTTCCTTTTTTAAAAAATATTCAAGCTTTTTTAGCAATTCTGGCGCCGGCGCCTCAAATAATTGTTCAGTAGATTTGTCCATATTGTAGGTCAAAAGTAAACCATTTATCTTTCATCCACAAGCTTTCCCCATCAATTGAATACGCCCTGTTAAAAAGCAGTTTATGTAGTATCTTTGGGGCAATTTTCTAAACTACCTATTTATGTTTGAATTGAACTCCAACAACGCCGAATTTATCCAAAGACACATTGGCCCTAATCATGATGATACGCAAAAAATGCTATCTGTCATTGGATTAAAATCAGTGGAAGAATTAATTAGTAAAACAGTGCCTGATAATATCCGTTCAAAAAAAGCAATGGAAATTCCAGCCGGATTAACGGAGTTTGAGATGTTGCAAGCATTAAAAAAAACAGGCGAAAAAAATATCGTTGCCACTAACTTTATTGGACAAGGCTATTATGGTACCATCACGCCAAGTGTGATACTTAGAAATATTTTTGAAAACCCAGGTTGGTACACCCAATACACCCCTTACCAAGCGGAAATTGCGCAAGGCCGATTAGAAAGTTTATTGAACTTTCAAACTATGATTACCGACTTAACGGGTATGTCCATTTCAAATGCTTCATTATTAGACGAAGCGACTGCAGCAGCGGAGGCAATGGCCATGATTTTTAATCATGTAAACAAAGCGGAAATAGCGACGCAACCAAAATTATTTGTTGACCAATCTATTTTCACACAAACCAAAGATGTATTAGCAACAAGAGCAAATCCAATTGGTATTGAAATAGTGGAAGGCCATTACAATGAAGTGGAAATTAACAACCAATTTTTTGGCGCAATAATACAATACCCGAATAGCAAAGGAAATATTGCCGATTACCAACAATTTATTGATCGTGTGCATGAAGCAGGCGGTTTGGTTATTTTAGTGGCTGATATTTTAGCATTAACCTTATTAAAAAGCCCGGGTGAACTAAATGCAGATGTGGCGGTAGGTAATACACAACGCTTTGGTGTTCCCATGGGATTTGGAGGACCGCATGCGGCTTATTTTGCTACTAAAGATGAATTCAAACGTGGTATGCCCGGTAGATTAATTGGAGTAAGCGTAGATGCACAAGGTAACAGAGCACTTCGTATGGCGCTACAAACGCGCGAGCAACATATTAAAAGAGAAAAAGCAACTTCAAATATTTGTACGGCCCAAGCATTACTTGCAAACATGGCCGTTATGTATGCAGTATATCATGGTCCACAAGGATTGAAAAAAATTGCAACTAAAATTCATGCTTTAGCACAAAACTTAGAACAACAATTACAATCCTTAGGCATACAACAAGCCAATGAATTTTATTTTGACACTTTACATTTACATGGATTTGATAGTAGTGCATTACTAAAGTTAGCCAACGAAAAAAATATCAATTTCAATTATTTCAATGACGGTACTGTTAGCATTACTATTGACGAAACCATTTCCAATGCACATGTACAAGAAGTAGTTGCACTATTTGAAATATTAACTGGGAAAAAATCAACTGCTACCAATACAGCAGTGAAAAATGAAAATATTCCTTCGCAATTAGTACGCAGTTCAAGTTATTTACAACATCCTGTGTTTAATATACATCAGAGTGAAACGCAAATGATGCGTTATATCAAACAATTAGAAAATAAGGATTTGTCATTAAATACAAGCATGATTAGTTTGGGTAGTTGTACGATGAAATTAAATGCGGCTACTGAAATGATTCCAGTAAGCTGGCCAGCATTCAGTACCATGCACCCATTTGCACCTAGTCACCAAACATTAGGTTATCACGAGATGGCAAATGAATTAAGCGCCTATTTATGCCAAACAACAGGTTTTACTGCATGTAGCTTACAACCCAATAGTGGCGCGCAAGGGGAATATGCTGGTTTATTGACGATTCGTAGCTATCACCAACATCACCAACAAGCGCATCGTAATATTGTATTAATTCCAATCAGTGCACATGGCACCAATCCTGCTAGTGCGGTAATGGCCGGATTTAAAGTAGTGGTAGTTGCTTGCGATACCGCTGGAGATATTGATATGAATGATTTAAAAGAGAAAGCACTATTACATAAAGATGCATTAGGTGCTTTAATGGTGACTTATCCATCTACGCACGGGGTATTTGAAGAAACCATTATTGATATTTGTAGCTTAATACATGAATTAGGTGGATTAGTATATATGGATGGTGCCAACATGAATGCGCAAGTGGGACTTACCAGTCCAGGAAATATTGGCGCCGATGTTTGTCACTTAAATTTACATAAAACATTTGCGATTCCACATGGCGGCGGTGGACCAGGTATGGGCCCTATTTGTGTAAACGATAAATTAGCACCGTTTTTACCAGGTCACTCACAACAGGGTAATGGCGCGAACGCAGTGAGCGCAGCACCAATAGGATCAGCAAGTATTTTATTAATTAGTTACGCATACATTAAAATGTTAGGCGCCGAAGGATTAGCATTATCTACTGCCTATGCCATTTTAAATGCGAATTATATGAAGGCAAGATTGGAAAAAAATTATACCATTTTATATGCCGGCAAAAATGGTACCTGTGCACATGAATTCATTATCGACTTACGTCCATTTAAAGCAAGTGCTGGTATTGAAGCGGAAGATGTTGCAAAGCGTTTAATTGATTTTGGATTTCATGCACCAACAATGAGTTTCCCAGTAGCTGGTACTATTATGATTGAACCTACAGAAAGTGAGGACAAAGCTGAATTGGATCGTTTCTGTGATGCGCTTATTGCCATTCATGAGGAAATTAAAGCGATTGAAAATGGCGAATTAGATAAAACTGATAACCCATTGAAAAATGCGCCTCATACACAAAAAGTAGTTTGTGCAGATGAATGGAATCATAAATATACTCGTCAGCAAGCAGCCTTCCCATTATATTATGTACAACAAAATAAATTTTGGCCAACAGTCGCAAGGGTTAATAATACCCATGGTGATCGAAATTTAATTTGTACTTGCGAACCAGTTTCGGCCTATGCTTAATAATTAAAAAAGCAAATAAAATTCATTGATTGAATACTATATTAAAGCCTTCCTCCTATTATAAAGAGGAAGGCTTTATTTATTTAACCATTCCCTACAGCGGTAGCCGTATCTGCAATGGTGGTAGAAAGTGTATTATTGTTTAACATAAACTCGTATAAGGAAATAATTTTTTCTTTGTCTTTTAAAACAAAATGCATTTTTTCAAGGTCTTCTTCTAAAACTTTTAGCTTACCATTCTCCATGAGGTAGTTGGAACTAAATTGACCTGCTTGCCCCTGGTCGCCCACCCAGTCGGCACAAATCATTTCACCTTCTCCAATCAATACCCATAAAATATTCAAGTCGGGATAGTGCTCATGAATTTTAATTAAAATATCCGAACCCACAGAACCTAGATGCCTAAGTTGTTTTGAAAAATAACCATTGGATAATTTGATTTTCTTTTCAAAGGAATACGGATTAATGTTTCTAAATTTTAGATACATGGCAATGCGTTCAATAGGTTTCATAAGCTTTTAGTTTAATGATGAAATGCCTGATAAAATTTTTATCGACTTCTTTCTTAAACCAAATTAGTATTATAAAATATTGACACATGAATTCTTATGCCTCAAAAAATGAAACTAAGCATT
The DNA here is from genome assembly GCA_030832695.1 of Sediminibacterium sp. Next base: position 6,556 of record JAURIP010000014.1, read on the forward strand.
TATGAGGCATACGCCTTTTCAGAAAATAAATTGAAGAATCGCTTATGCCTGTTGCTTTTCAGAGAGCTCAAGCCACCTTAATTCCGCAGCTTCTAATTCAATGTTTAATGTACCCAATTGCTCACTTAATTTAATGATTTCATTATAATCAAGGCTGGGTTCATTTAATTTATTAGTGAGTACCTGTTTTTTGCTTTCTAATTCAGGCATCGTCTTGTTAAGTGTGTCCAACTCATGCTTTTCCTTAAAAGTCATTTTTTCAGTTGCTTTTTTATTGACCACCGTTGAAGTGGGTGTTCCGTTTTCTGGCGCCACTTTTTTTGTCTCAAATTCCTTAGCCGACGTGATATCTGAGCTAAGAGAATCCAGGCTTTGCTTTGACTTTTCAAGGATACGGTATTGCGTATAATTTCCAGGATAATCCCTAATTACGCCATCTCCTTCAAATATAAATAAGTGATCCACTAATTTATCCATAAAATAACGATCATGCGATACCAGTAATACACAACCTGCAAAATCAATTAAAAATTGCTCAAGTACTGCAAGAGTAGGTAAATCTAAATCGTTGGTAGGCTCATCTAAAATTAAAAAGTTAGGATTCTTAAAAAGTATGGTCAATAACTGCAACCTCTTTTTTTCACCGCCGCTTAAAGCACTTAAATAAGTATATTGTTTGTCCGGAGTAAATAAAAATAGTTCTAAAAATTGTGCTGCATTTAAGGATCCGCCACTCGCCAATGGAAAATTTTCTGCAAATGTTTTTAAATATTCAATCACCCGCATGTCTTTTTTATACACCAACCCTTCCTGGGAAAAGTGACCAAAAACAATCGTATCTCCCACATTAATTTTACCACTATCTGGTTCTGTTATGCCTTGTAATATTTGTAAAAAAGTAGATTTCCCCACCCCATTTTTCCCCACCACCCCAATACGCTCCCCTTTACTAAACGTATAATCAAAGCCTTTTAATACGATTAATTCACCATAAGATTTATACACCTTCTTTGCTTCAATAATCTTACCACCCAAACGGGTCATCTTCATGTCCAACTGCAAATTGGAGTCGTCAATTTTTTGTTTGGCCCTGGCCTCAACTTCATAAAAATTATCCTGTCTGCTTTTACTTTTCGTGGTTCTTGCTTTGGGTTGTTTGCGCATCCATTCCAATTCCTTTCGGAAAGTGTTTTTTGCTTTATCAATACTAGCCAATTCAGATTCAATTCGTGCTGCTTTTTTTTCTAAATAATTTTCGTAATCCCCTTTGTAACTGTATAAATTTTCACGCTCCAATTCCCAAATCTCATCTGTAACCGACTCTAAAAAATAGCGATCATGCGAAACCAGTAATAAAGTAACTTTTTCCTGCTCCAAATAATTCTCTAACCACTCAATCATGTTTAAATCCAAATGATTGGTCGGCTCATCCATTAACAATAAAACATGCTTAGGCTCAAAACCAATTTGAATTAATGTTTTTGCCAAGGAAACACGCTTGCGCTGTCCGCCACTTAATTTTGATACTGGTTGCTCTAAATGGTGAATATTTAATTGCGTTAAAATAGTTTTTACTTTGGATTCAAAATCCCATGCATTATTTTCCTCCATCTCCATAATCGCATTAGTAATTAAATCCTCATCTTCAGTTTCCATAGCCATCTCATAATTACTTATCGCTTTCATGGTTGGATGTTCCTGATTAAATAAGTTTTGTGTGACAGTAGCTGATTCTATAAACTGTGGATCTTGTTCAAATAAAACCAAATGTACATCCTTATGAATTTTAGCCGTACCAGAATCAGGCACTTCCTTCCCCGACAAAATGCGCAAAAGCGTACTTTTCCCTACCCCATTTCGGGCAATAAGCGCAATGCGGTCACCTTCATTGATATTAAAATTAATCCCTTTAAATAGGGGCTGGATACCATAGCTTTTTGTCAAATTTTCAACGGAAACATAATTCATGGCGCAAAGATAAGCGGGGAAAGGGAGTATGTCACTTTTTAGATAGGCTTTAGCTAAAAAATAGGGTAAAAAGAGGGGAACAATGTACTTTTGTCATTGTTATAGAATAAAAGTAATAAAATGAAGCATTTTGAGGTCCCATTAGGTTATCGTAGTTCCTTAATTTCAGCAATAAAGGAAAAAAGAAAAGAGGACGATAAACTAAAAAAAGATACACAACCTACCTTACTTGATTTGGGTAATTTAAAGATTTATTTAGCACGCCACTTTGGTTTTTGCTATGGTGTTGAAAATGCGATTGAAATTGCTTACCGAACCATTGAATCCAATCAAGACAAAAGAATATTTTTATTAAGTGAGATGATTCACAACCCACAAGTAAATGCAGATTTACTTCAAAAAGGCGTGCAATTTTTACAAGATACTAATGGCAAGGAATTAATTCCATTCGAAACATTGACAAAAGATGATATTGTGATTATCCCTGCATTCGGCACTACAATTGCAATGGAGAAAAAATTAAATGCGATTGGCATACAAGTGCAGCAATATAATACTACATGTCCTTTTGTTGAAAAAGTATGGAATAGAAGTGCCCAAATTTCAAAAAAAGGATATTCCATTATCATTCACGGCAAGCCCAAGCATGAAGAAACAAGAGCGACTTTTTCACATGCCTCCGCGAATAGCCCTACATTAATTGTGAATGACATGGAAGATACCATTCAATTGGGAAAAATTATTTCTGGTGAATTGCCTGTTGCTGATTTTTATTCTTATTTCAACGGAAAATATTCTGAAAATTTTAATCCCGTAACTGATTTAGAAAAATTCGGGGTTGTAAATCAAACTACACAATTAGCCACCGATACACAAGCCATTTCGGATTATTTAAAAAATTGTATGGTTGCTAAATTCGGCGAATCAGAATTGCCGGTTCACTTTGCAGATACCCGTGACACTTTATGTTACGCCACCAATGATAATCAAACAGCAGTCAACAGCTTATTAGAAATTCCTGCAGATATCGCATTTGTCATGGGCGGAAAAAATAGCAGTAACAGTTCCCATTTGGTGGAGCTTTGTGAAAACAGATTAATCACTTATTTTATTGATGGTCCCGAAAAACTAATTGATGTAAATTCTATTCTTAATACCAACTGGAGAAATAAAGAACAATCAATCATTTATAATTATTTGCCAACAAAAGATACCACAACTATTTTAATGACCAGTGGCGCTAGCTGTCCCGATACTGTTGTGGAAGCGGTGATTAGACAAATAGCAGACTATTATAATGTTTCAGATGCGCTAAAAGTATTAGAAGCAAAATGGATACATTAAATTCGCTAAGTTAAAATACTTATTGATTATTGGCTTGGTTAATGCGCTCTTGCGCCCATTGCAATGCAATGTCAAGTTGCGCTTCTCTGCTCATATTTGAATTGTCCAAAACCAAAGCATCATCAGCCTGTTTCAATGGACTGTGTTCACGCGTGGTATCAATCAAATCACGGTGTTGTAAATTTTCTGAAATTTCTTCAACCGTAATTGCTGCATTTTTTGCACTTAATTCTAAAAATCTTCTCTGCACTCTAATATCAGGACTGGCAGTAACAAATATTTTTAATTCTGCTTTTGGAAAAACAACGGTTCCAATATCTCTCCCATCCATCACAATTCCTTTCGATGCGCCCATAGCTTGTTGTTGTGCAACAGCAAAATCTCGCACAAGGGCAATGGCTGCCACTTCACTTACTTTTTGACTTACCCGCATTTCCCGAATTTCTTGTTCTACATTCTCCTCATTTAAATACATATCACTTTGCAAAGTTGCCGGGTTGTATTTGAATTGAAGTGTGATTTTATTTAACGCCAAAGCAATATCAGAAGTGTTATTAAAATCAATCCCTGCTCTTAAAAAAAATAAGGCAACCGCACGATACATCGCACCCGTATCTATAAAAACATATTGTAAGTTTTTTGCCATGGCTTTAGCCAAAGTGCTTTTACCACAGGAGGAAAATCCGTCAATTGCAATAATTATTTTTTGATTCGCCATTATGCAACATTAATCGTTTGTGTTTTTGGAAGATTGGCATTGCGAATGGCAATTTGTCGCACTGCTTGCGAAACAACGGTCCGCAAAGCATCTTTAGAAATTTCATCCTTGCCTACCATTGCAGGAACACCTTCATCTCCGCCTTCTCTTATAGATTGCACTAATGGTATTTGTCCAAGGAAAGGCAAATCATATTCCTCCGCTAAGTTGCGGCCACCTTCTTTTCCAAATAAATAATATTTATTGTTAGGCAATTCTTCAGGTGTAAAATAAGCCATGTTTTCAACCAGCCCAATGATGGGCACTTTAATATTTGCTTGACCAAACATAGCGATTGCTTTTTTAGCATCCGCTAGTGCCACTGTTTGAGGCGTAGTAACAATCACCACCCCTGTCACCGGCACTGTTTGCATAATTGTTAAATGTATATCTCCAGTTCCAGGAGGCATATCAATGACTAAGTAATCTAGTTCCCCCCAATCCACATCAGTGATAAATTGGCGAATAGCACTACTTGCCATTGGTCCTCTCCAAACCACCGCATCTTTTTCATCCACCAATAAACCAATGCTCATTAATCGAATACCAAATTTTTCCAATGGTAATATAATTCCTTTCCCATTTTCATCTTTCATCAAAGGACGTTGACCACGCACACCAAACATAATGGGTACACTTGGACCATAAATATCCGCATCCATTAATCCTACTTTTGCACCACCCTCCGCTAAAGCAAGCGCTAGGTTTGCAGAAACCGTGCTTTTACCAACACCTCCTTTACCACTCACTACAGCAATAATATTTTTTACTTGTGCTAAAACTGTTTTTTCATCCTGCCTTCTACTGGTTGTATTGGAAGTAAAGTTCACCGTAATAATCGCCTGCTTATTCACCAATAATTTAATCGCATTTTCACAAGCATTTTTCATCAAATCCTTCATTGGACATGCTGGTGTAGTTAATACAATGGTAAAACTTACTTGATCACCCTCCACGACTAAATCGGTAATCATATTCAATGTAACCAAGTCCTTCCCCAAATCCGGTTCCTGCACATTACTTAATGCCTTTAGTATCAAATCCACTGTCATTTTGAAAGTTTTTGTTAAATAAATAGCGACGTGCAAAGTTAAGTCTCAATAGGCTTATTTTGCAGTTTTAATTGGAGGATTATCCATTATTATATAAAAAATAGCCCATTTTGATCCTAAAAAATGCTGCGGTTTTTTAAGGATTGCCCCTTAATTTTGCAACACATGCGACAAGGACACCTATTTATACTTTTTATCGTTTTTGCATTAACGCCATTCACTAATTTTGCGCAAACTACCGTGCCAGATATTTATCGCGATTCAGTAGTACAACTATATGGCGTGGTGATGACCGCAGATAGCTTAAAGGCCATTCCATTTGCAAGTGTGGTAGTGAACAAAAAAGGGCGAGGTACCATCACCAACAATGATGGCGTATTTTCGATTGCAGTCAATAAGGGTGAAAATATTACCTTCTCCTGTATTGGATTCAAAAACAGAACTATCTTAATCCCTGAAAATTTAGAAGGCAATCAATACAGTGTTATTCAGTTAATGATTAATGACACCAATTTTTTACCTGCGACTATATTAAAACCACGCCCTACCAGAGCGCAATTTGAACGTGATTTTGTAAATGCGAAAATTGACGACGACTTATACGAAACGGCAAGAAAAAATACAAGCGCAAGTCAAAAAAGAATCATCTTATCAAGTTTGCCTTTTGATGGCAAGGAGGCAGTTGGCGCATCACTTAACCAACAAGCATCAAAATATTATTATTCAGGGCAATTGCCACCAATGAACATATTAAATCCTGTGGCTTGGAAAAGTTTTATTAACTCATGGAAAAGGGGCGATTATAAATCAAGAAAAAAATAATACATGAAAATGATTGCAGTCATTGGCGCAGGGACCATGGGAAATGGTATTGCACATGTATTTGCACAACATCATTTTTTGGTACATTTAATTGACACCGATAAGTCAGCATTAGAAAAAGCCCTCATTATCATCGAGAAAAATGTAGACCGACAAATTGCCAAAGGAAGTCTTGATGCTACTGCCAAAGAAACCCTTCTTTCCAATATCAAAACATTTACCGATTTAAATTCAGGAATTGGAGATACCGATTTAATTATTGAAGCAGCCACCGAAAATAGTGTTGTTAAAAAAAAGATATTCGCCGAGATGGATAAATATGCAAAACCAAATTGCATATTAGCGACAAACACGTCCAGCATTTCAATAAGCGATTTAGCGTCGGCCACGCAAAGACCTAGCCAAGTGATAGGAATGCATTTTATGAATCCCGTGCCAGTGATGAAATTAGTGGAAGTAATTAATAGTAAGCAAACAGATCCCTTGGTGACGAAAACAATTATATCCTTAACGGAGCAATTAGGTAAAATTCCTTGTGTTGTAAATGATTTTCCTGGGTTCATCGCCAATCGAATTTTAATGCCCATGATTAATGAAGCAATCATTGCTTTATCAGAGGGCGTGAGTGACGCTAGCACCATTGATCAAATTATGAAATTAGGAATGGCCCATCCCATGGGACCTTTACAGTTAGCCGATTATATTGGGCTTGATGTTTGTAAGAACATTTTAGAGATCATGGAAAAAGGATTGAATAATTCAAAATACGCCCCTGCCAATTTATTAATACAAAAAGTCAGCGAGGGAAAATTAGGCGTCAAAACAGGAGAAGGATTTTATAAATATTAAACAGCTGTTAAACAACTAAGGTGGTGGAATAGCTTACCCCATGTAGATCATTTAACTTGTTCATGACTTCATCCAATCTTAATTTAGGAATACCCACTTTTAAGGAAACAAATAATTGCGCTGATTGTGAAACAACGGAACAATTGTATTGTTTTAATACCGATATAACTTCATTCATTTGATGGTAATAAAAATTAATTTATTAGTTCCGCTCCATTGCTTTTTGAATTTGTGGCTTTGTCTTTATTCGCTTTA
>JAURIP010000380.1 GCA_030832695.1 Sediminibacterium sp.
GCAAATGTTTTTCTTCTGTTAATTTCTTTTTCGTACTTCATTATTGTTAAAAATGGCTCGCACTCAAATAATTTGAATTACGAGCCATTCGTCTATTTTGTTTACACTAGTTAGATATCGATTGCTTCACCATAAGCAGCTGCTACTGCTTCTTTTAATCCCTCACTCATGGTTGGGTGCGGATGAATTGCATTTAAAATTTCATGTGCAGTTGTTTCCAACTTACGCGCCACCACCGCCTCGGCAATCATTTCAGTCACATTCATACCAATCATATGGCAGCCTAAAAATTCGCCATACTTTGCATCAAATATTACTTTCACAAAACCTTCGGTTGCGCCAGCTGCACTTGCTTTTCCACTTGCCATGAATGGGAACTTACCCACTTTGATTTCATAACCTGCTTCCTTTGCTGCTTTTTCAGTATAACCCACACTCGAAATTTCAGGTATACAATACGTACAACCTGGAACATTATTATAATCAATACCCTCCGGTAAATGTGCGTGCTTTTTTTCTTGATATGCAATATGTTCTGCTGCGTTAATTCCTTCCTTAGCTGCCACATGCGCTAATGCTTGACCAGGAGAACAATCCCCAATGGCATAAATACCTGCTACACTTGTTTGTTGAAATTTATCTACAATGACACGGCCCTTGTCTGCTTTAATGCCATTTTGCTCTAATCCAATATTTTCAATGTTAGATACCACACCCACTGCACTTAAAACAATGTCCGCTTCCAAGGTGACAAATGAACCATCTAATTGTTTCACTTTTGCTTTCACCAAAGCGCCTGAAGTATCCAAGGATTCAACCGAAGCGTTTGTCATGATTTCAATTCCTTGTTTGCGATATTGCTTTTCTAATTCTCTTGAAATATCCTCATCTTCTACAGGAACAATTCTTGGTAAAAATTCAACAATGGTCACTTTGGTTCCCATGCTATTATATACATAAGCAAACTCAACCCCTATGGCACCACTTCCAACAATGATCATACTTTTTGGTTGCGTTGGTAAAACCATTGCTTCCCGATAGCCAATTACTTTTTTACCATCTTGTTTTAAGTTAGGTAATTCACGACTTCGTCCACCAGTTGCAATAACGATATATTTTGTTTCAATGATCTGCGTCTTGCCTTCTGCATCTTTTACTTCTACTTTCCCTTTTGACATTACTTTGCCATAACCCATAATCACATCAATCTTATTCTTCTTCATCAAAAATTGAACGCCCTTGCTCATTTTATCTGCTACCCCACGGCTACGTTTAATCACTGCACCAAAATCATGGTTTACACCAGTAGTGGTAATACCATAGTTTGCACTATGTTTTACATAATCATATACCTGTGCACTTTTTATTAAAGCCTTGGTAGGAATACATCCCCAGTTTAAACAAACACCCCCCAAACTTTCCTTTTCAATAATAGCTACTTTTAAGCCTAATTGAGAAGCACGGATGGCTGCAGGATAACCCCCAGGACCACTACCAATAACAATTACGTCGTATGCCATTGTATCACTTATTTTATTAATTTAAAGAGGAGCAAAAATACCCCCAAAAAGGCAAAACAAAAAACTATTCATTGCCTTATTGACCCCAAAATGCGCTTGGCTTACTCAAAGAAAACCCGCACCATCTGGAAAAACCATTTATTATCGTTAGGACGTTGCTTATTATGCTGGTTTTCATCGTATTTACTCAAGCCAAACAAACCTGCCATATTACCGCCCCTCACTGCTATTTCTAAATAACCTGCTGAATTAAACCATGCCATTTTATCTGCCACCGGAACATCCCCGTAATTATTACGCAACACTTCGATGGTTTCATTGCGGGTAAACACAATTTTAAACGATCGCCCTTTTGCATGTAAATCAAATTCTTCCTTGCGAATATTCACCACTACATTTTCAAACTGATCAATAAATAAAATTTGTCCTTCCATCCAATTTGGACTAATGGTTGGCTGCATTGGATATATTTCCAAAATTTCAGTCGCTGGCTCGCCTGCATCTAATAAATTACCCGATGCAAAAAAGTAAGCAACCGATTCAACCACACGATCCAACATTTGAATA
>JAURIP010000182.1 GCA_030832695.1 Sediminibacterium sp.
AAAAGCTATCAATGCGGTATGGGATGAACAAGTAAACGGCTATGATGTGGAAGCCGAATTATTTGGAGAATGCTTTATCTAATAACTCGCTTTGCGGAACCACATAGTTGGCTAAGCCATAATTCATGGCCTGTGTTGCATTAATGGTTTTACCTGTAATGATTAATTCCATGGCCCTGCCTTTGCCTACTCTTTGGGTTAATCTTTGCGAGCCACCATAGCCGACCATGATGCCTAGGTTTACTTCAGGCTGTCCAAAAGTGGCGCTTTCGGATGCAATTACAAAATGGCAACTCATGGCTAATTCGCATCCGCCACCCAATGCAAATCCGTTCACACAAGCAACTACTGGTTTAGGGCAATGCTCAATTTTTGAGAATACGGCTTGTCCTCTTTTTGCAACAGCCACTGCTTGCTCTTTTGTTAAGGATTCAAATTCTTTAATATCTGCGCCAGCTACAAAGCTTTTAAGTCCTGCACCTGTGATGACGACACTTTTTATTTCGGGGAATTTGTATACGCGATCCATAACTGCATCCAAATCATTAATGACTTGTTTGTTTAACGCATTTAAAACATCGGGGCGATTAATGGTAATGATTAAGGTGTGGTCTTCTAATTTTGTAAACAAAGTTTGGAACGACATAATAAAAATTTAATTTTTTATTGCACCTTATTTTTTGTGTTTCGCTACCCACTCTCGAATATAGGTTGCGATATCAGTGGTATTAGTGCCAGGTGCAAATAAGGTACCAATACCCATCTCTCTTAAAACAATACTATCTTGTTCAGGTATAATTCCACCACCTGTTAGTAAAACATTTGTCAATCCCTTTTCCTGCATTAATTTATACACTTTTGGAAAAACGGTCATGTGTGCTCCGGATAAAATGCTAATGCCTATTGCGTCCACATCTTCCTGTAAGGCAGCTTGAACTACCATCTCAGGACTTTGACGTAGGCCAGTATAAATAACTTCCATCCCGGCATCTCTTAAAGCGGTTGCAATAATTTTAGCGCCACGGTCATGTCCGTCTAATCCAACTTTGGCAACTAATACTCTTATCGGTTTCACATTACTCATGTTAAGTGTTAATACAATTTACATTATTTATTGGAAAGTAATTTCAAACTGTACTCGATTCTTTCTTTTGCGTCTTTTAATTCAATAGATTGAATGATTTCAAAAACACCAGGTCCAAATTTACCACCCACTAACATGATTCTAAAAGGCAACATAAGGTCACCTGTTTTTATTTCATGGGTTGTGGCGAGGGTTTTGAAATGTATTTCAAGATCAGCAGCACTTGGCTGTGCATCGCCCTTATTGATCATTTCTTCATAAGCTGCAGACAAAGCCGTAAAAAAGGCTTGCTTCTTCTCCTCCCATTTTGGTAAAATGGAAGCGGTATCAATTTCAGAAGGCGCTTTGAAAAAGAAACTGCCCTGGGAAATAAAATCGGTTAGTAAATGACATCTGTCTTTTATAAGTCCAATTACTTTTACCAAATAGGCGGGCTCGTGAACTTCAATTTGTGCAGCATCGTAAAATGGTTTTACTAATGAAGCAAGTTTTTCATTTTCTGTTTTCTTGATCCATTCTTGGTTGAACCATTTTGCTTTTTCGTAATCAAATTTCGCACCTCCTTTATGAACGCGCTCTAATGAAAATTGCGCGATTAATTCGTCGATGCTAAAGATTTCTTTATCTGTTCCATCATTCCATCCTAATAATGCTAATAAATTAATCAGTGCTTCAGGTAAAAAACCTCTTTCCTTAAATCCAATGGTTTGTTCTTTCGTATTCGGATCCATCCAGTCCATTGCAAACACAGGAAAACCTAATCTTTCGCCATCACGTTTGCTTAATTTTCCGTGTCCTTCTGGTTTTAATATCAATGGCAAATGCGCCCATTGGGGCATTTGATTTAAGCCAAACAAATATTTCCAAAGTAAAATATGTACGGGTGCACTTGGAAGCCATTCCTCCCCACGAAAGGCATGTGTAATTTTCATTAAATGATCGTCCACCACAACCGCTAAATGATAAGTTGGCATGCCATCTGCTTTCAATAAAACTTTATCATCTACCGTACTAGTATCAAAGGAAACTTCTCCTCGAATTAAATCATTAAAGGACAAGGTTTCTTGTTCTGGCATGATAATTCTAACAACATACGGCGTATTGTTTTTTAATAAGTCGATAACTTCCTCTTCACTTAATGAAATGGAGTTTTTCATTTCCTTGCGATGCGCCTTATTGTATTGGAAATTAGGGATTTGATTTCTTTTGTTTTCCAAATCTGCAGGGGTATCAAATGCATAATAAGCATAGCCGTCTGCAATGAGTTGGTCTGCGTATTTTTTATACAATTGTTTGCGCTCGCTTTGTCGGTAGGGCGCATAGGCACCACCCACTGCTGGGCTTTCATCTGGAGATAGGCCGCACCAGGCTAATGTGTCCATAATATATTGTTCTGCACCAGCCACAAAACGTGATTGGTCGGTATCCTCAATCCTTAATATAAATTCACCACCATGGTGTTTTGCAAATAAATAATTAAATAAAACGGTTCTTACCCCACCAATATGTAACCCACCTGTAGGAGAGGGTGCAAACCTTACTCTGACCTTTGAATCCATGTTATAATTTATTTACACAAAGATAATATTCAATTGGGCAAAAGAACTATTTATCTTTGGGTATGTATTTGATTAAAACACCTTTTTGGCTTAGGGCAATTTATCCGAATTGCATTTGGCGAAAACCTGCCAATGAAAAGGTGATTTATATCAGTTTTGATGATGGTCCACATCCCTGTGCTACGCCTTTTGTGCTAGAACAATTAAATAAATATAATGCCAAGGCAACTTTTTTCTGTATTGGTAATAATGTACTTTCCTATCCTAATATTTACGAGTCTATTTTACATCATGGTCATGCAGTAGGTAATCATACTTACGATCATTTAAATGGGTGGAAGGTTGGAACAGATGATTATATAAATAATATTAAGAGTGCAGGAAATTTAATTGCTTCTAACTTATTTAGGCCGCCCTATGGTCGCATAAAACGTTGTCAAATAAAAAGTATAAAATCAGATGCAAGTTTGCCACAGCAAATAATTATGTGGGATGTATTGAGTGCCGATTTTGACGAAAAAATTACAGGTGAACAATGCGCTAAAAATGTGATTAAAAATGCTGGGCCAGGTTCCATTATTGTTTTTCACGATAGTGCTAAAGCTTGGGATCGTTTACATATTGCTTTACCCTTGGTGCTTAATTATTTTAGCACATTGGGATATCGATTTGAGTCCATTGGGGATACTTAAAAAGGCTACAAAAAAAGCCAAGGTAGAAACCTCGGCCGTATAATCCGTACCCTATAAAAAACCTTTTTGTTTTTAGATGGCGTTAGCAACGGCCAACTAAAAACAATAACGATATAAATTCCTATTTTAGTATGCTGGAATTAAAAAAAAGCATTGCTTTGCATCAAATTCAGCTTGTTTATGCAATTTATTGACACGCATGCGCATGTTTATTCGGAGGAATTGTTACCTGATTTAAACCAGTTAATGACGAGTGCTATTGGTTCAGGGGTCAATAAAATTTTTATGCCCGCAATTGATAGTCATACCTTGGAAGCAATGCTTTCTGTGGAGCGGGCATTTCCTGAAAATTGTTTTGCCATGATGGGTTTGCACCCTTGTTATGTAAAAGAAAATGTACAGACAGAATTGGATATTGTTGCAGATCAGTTATCGAAAAGAAAATTTCCTGCCATTGGGGAGATTGGTTTAGATTTTTATTGGGATAAAACATTTTCATCCCAACAATATCTTGCCTTTAATACACAAATGCAATGGGCGTTAGATTTTAGTTTACCCATTGTTATTCATACCCGTAATGCGATCGGTGAAACCATTGAAGCAGTAAAGCCTTTTGCTAAAAAAGGTTTGCGTGGCATTTTTCATTGTTTTAGTGGAAGCAAGGAATCAGCGGAGCAAATCATTGGTATGGGATTTCATTTAGGTTTAGGGGGTGTACTTACTTATAAAAATGCAGGGGTTGCGGAAGCAGTAAAAGATATTCCAATGGAGTGGTTGGTGTTGGAAACGGATGCGCCTTACTTATCGCCAGTTCCTTATCGTGGTAAAAAAAATGAGCCAGCTTTTATTATTGAAGTGGCAAAAAAATTAGCAGAGATTAAAAATATCCCATTGCATGAAGTGGCGGAGATCACTTCGAAGAATGCAGTGAAGGT
>JAURIP010000064.1 GCA_030832695.1 Sediminibacterium sp.
CAAATCAGTCCTATCCTCACTTTCTATATCCTTTTTACACCATCTTACTTATGTCTGAAATTGATTCTTCCTCTTGTCAAATCGTAAGGACTCATTTCCAAACCCACTTTATCCCCAGGCAAAATTCTGATATAGTGCATACGCATTTTACCAGAGATCGTTGCCAAAATTTCATGTCCATTTTCTAATTTCACTCTGAACATGGCATTGCTCATAGCTTCTATAATTACTCCATCTTGTTTAATCAGCGGTTGTTTTGACATACTTATTTTGGGGTTGCAAAGATATGGAAATGAATGGAATTATGAAAAATTCGCCCCGAAATATTGAAAAAAGGCCAAAATAAAAGGAGAAGTGAAACTTCTCCTTTTTAATACATTGATATTCAACACTTTACGTGTTACATGCCTGGGAACCAAGGACGACCCACTCCTGCCTTAAACGGCCAAGGTGTCATCAAAAGGATCAATACAAGCGCAAGGAGGTATAAAACGGTTGTCAAACCCGCCTTTCCCGACTTTTTATAACCAATATGTCCAATACTAATCAAAATGATTGCGATAATCATAGTTAAAGCATGCTCCATTCCCCAAAAACGACTTACCGAATCACCCATCACTGTTTTCATTCCAGCAGCTTGAATCGCCTTAAAACCCAATAAGCTACTTACGAAATATTGATACAAGCCAATTAAAAGTGTGGTATGCGATGCGATGAATAAAACTTTGCTTGTTTTAAGCGCATCTTGTTTTACGAATAATTTGTAAATACTCAATAACAGGGTAATTAATATAACCCATCTTAAAATATTATGCAAGTGTAATAAACCAGTATTCATAGTCATTGATTTGATTGAGCCTGTAAAATACAACTTTATCTACAAAACCATTAATCCACCCAATCCGCTACAAATAAATTAGTATCCCTGGTTCCGCCATTATTTCTGTTAGAGGAGAACATAATTCTTTTACCATCTGGGCTAAACATCGGAAAAGCATCAAAGCCTTTATCACGGCTAATTTTTTCAATATTATTGCCGGCTAGGTCCATTAAATACATATTGAAAGGGAATCCGTATTTGTACTCGTGGTTACTACAAAATATAATGTGCTTCCCGTCAGGGGTAAAGTTGGGTGCCCAATTGGCTTGCCCTAAATTAGTGATTTGTTTTGCATTGGACCCATCAGCATCTGCAATAAACACTTCCATTTTAGTAGGTGCTACTAAGCCCTCGGCCAATAATGATTTGTATTCCGCTACTTCTGCTGTCGTAGAAGGGCGACTAGCGCGCCAAACAATTTTTTTACCATCTGGGCTAAACCAAGCACCCCCATCATAACCTAAAGTATTAGTGACTTTTTTTTCTTTTCCAGTAGCCAAGTTCATGACATATAAATCCAAGTCGCCATCTTTATCACTACAATAAATCATGCGCTTGCCATCATAGGATAAAGTCGCTTCTGCATCATAGCCTTTTGCATTGGTTAATTGCTTCACCACTACTCCATTGGTATCTGCCATGAAAATATCATAGGTATTATATAAGGGCCAAATGTATTTATTGCCATACTTAGCGCGATCCACTGTTGGTGGACATTCGTCTCCACCCCCTTTAGTTGATGCATATATAATGTGCGCGCCATCCTTAGTAAAATAACTACAGGTAGTGCGGCCCTTGCCGCCACTAATTGATTTATAAGTAAAAGGAGTTGTGTTATTAATGGGAACTAAACCCATGAAAATTTGATCACAGTTAACGCCATCCTTTGGGCTAGAACGTTGGAATGTAATTCGCTTATTATCAAAACTCCAATACGCTTCGGCGTTATCTCCCCCATTGGTTAGTTGAATGACATTTTTAAAATGGGGTTCACCAGCAAATAAAATAGAATCATTTTGAGGGAAAGCAGTTAAAAAACTAAATAATGCTAGTACAAAAAGGATTGACTTGTTCATATACATATATATTGACCGCAAAAGTAATTGCAAGTTTTTTAAAACAACTGACTTTGGTCAGTGAATTTAGTTTTATAAAAAAAATGACAAAAAAATGACAGAGTCTAAAAAAATAAGGAACTTTGCCTCAAACTGAACTATGACTATTATCGCACCTTCCTTACTAGCAGCTGATTTTTTGCATTTAGGTGCCACATGCGAAATGTTAAATAAGAGTGAAGCGGAATGGTATCATTTGGATGTAATGGATGGCAGCTTTGTTCCAAATATTAGTTTTGGTTTACCCATTATTGAACAAATCAGAAAAGCAACCACCAAGGTTTGCGATGTGCATTTAATGATTGTACATCCCGAAAAATACATTGAAGCATTTAAAAAAGCAGGGGCCGATATTTTAACCGTGCATTATGAAGCCTGCCCTAATTTACTTGACACGCTTGCGCAAATAAAAGCACAAGGCATGAAAGCAGGTGTTGCTATCAATCCGGATACGGACATTAATGTTTTAAAAGAATTCATTTCTGAAATTGACCTGGTTTGCGTGATGAGTGTATTTCCTGGATTTGGTGGACAAAAATTTATTGAAGGCACTTATGAAAAAGTGACCACTTTAAAATTAATCATACAAACTGCAGGTGCAAAAACTTTAATTCAAATTGATGGCGGTGTTAGCGAAAGCAATGCCAAAGCCTTAGTGACTGCGGGTGCCGATGTGTTGGTTGCTGGCACTACTGTTTTTAAAGTAGCTGATCCAATAAAAACAATTTCCGCATTGCGCAATTGTTAATTCGGATTTCAGATGACTCCTTTTCTGTTTTAATAATTAAGTATATTCATAGCTATAATTAAACGCTTTAAACGATTTCATTGGTTTGGGAGCCATCCTTTTTAATATAGTAAAATGAACGGAATATTATCATTTTAGTAATGCACATTTGTGCGTATTTATTTGTTGTTTCTTTTATTCCCTTTTTCTAAATTGTGTTAGGCAGATTATTTTATACTACTAACCCTTTAAAACTAATCCCATTGAGTGAAGCAATCATTAACCTAGAAACCGTTAACCCTATTGAGTTTTTCGGCGTGAACAACAACAAGTTTGACATTTTAAAAAAGAAATTTCCCTTATTAAAAATTTTATCAAGAGGCACCCAAATAAAATTAAGTGGTGCACCAGAACAAATTGATTTGGCGAAAGAAAAAATTGAACTGATCATTCAATACATGGAACGCAATGGTCATTTAAGCGAAAATTATTTTGAACAAATTTTAGGTGGAGATGACGCAGAAGTGATTGATAATTTTGTAGAACAAAATCCGAATGAAGTATTGGTATTTGGACCCAATGGAAAAACAGTACGTGCGCGAACTCCGAATCAAAAAAAGATGGTGCAAGCTGCTGATAAAAATGATATCGTATTTGCGATTGGACCAGCGGGTACAGGTAAAACCTATACTGCGGTTGCACTTGCAGTGCGTGCTTTAAAAAATAAATTGGTGAAAAAAATTATTTTAACAAGACCCGCCGTTGAAGCCGGAGAAAGTTTAGGATTTTTACCAGGAGATTTAAAAGAAAAAATAGATCCTTATTTACGCCCCTTGTATGACGCATTGGATGACATGATTCCCGCAGATAAGTTAGGTTACTACATGACCACACGTACTATTGAAATTGCACCACTTGCTTACATGCGCGGAAGAACATTGGATAATGCATTTATTATTTTAGATGAATCACAAAATGCCAATGATTTGCAAATTAAAATGTTTTTAACGCGTATCGGTTCCAATGCAAAAGCAATTATCACTGGAGACCCTACCCAAGTGGATTTACCGCGCAATCAAAAAAGTGGATTAGAAAAAGCATCTCGCATTTTACAAAACATTGAAGGAATTGCACATATTCAATTGGATGAAGAGGATGTAGTGAGACACAAATTGGTAAAAGCAATTATTAAGGCATATGAGAAGGAAAGGGAAAATGAAACTGAAAACTCCTATCACCGCTAAAAAGTGATGAATTTAGGAAGATTTGTATAACATATTATTTTATTTATAAATATGTAACTAATTTATTTTAAACGAAGTAATAATTTGTTAACAAAAACATAAATTAAGTAATCAAATTATTTTGTTTCTTTGCATCACTTAAACAAACAATTATATGTCAAGTAAAAAATTACTACATTTTATCGTAGCAATGTTATTGTTACCTGTTTTGACTTTTGCGCAAAACACTACTGGTAGCTTAACTGGATCTGTAAAAGCCGATAATGGCGAAATTCTTGTAGGCGCAACTGTAACTGTATTACATGTACCTACTGGAACTGAATACAAAGTACAAACAAGAAAAACAGGTGCTTTTGATATTAGCAACATGCAACCTGGTGGACCTTACACTATTTCAGTATCTTATGTTAATTACCAAACTGAAAAAAAGGAAGATATTTATATCAACTTAGGTGATGCTGCTCGTGTAGATGTTGTTTTATACAACAAAGCTGCAAAATTAGCGGACGTTACTGTAAGAGGAACGCGTAACGCTTCTGACATAGCAGTAAGAGGTGGTACACAAACTACGATTGGTCGTGATAAAATTGAAAACTTACCAACCGTAGGTCGTAACATACAAGATTATTTACGTTTTACGCCTTCTGTTAAATTAATAGGTGGTACTGGTGGATTAACTGGTATTTCAATTGCTGGTCAAAATAACCGTTTTAACTCTTTCTATATTGATGGTGCTGTAAACAATGACCAATTTGGTTTGAGTGCAAGTGGAACTAACGGAGGTCAAACTGCTGTAGGTCCTATTTCAATGGATGCGGTTGATCAAATTCAAGTAATGGTTTCTCCATTCGACGCTTCTATTGGTAACTTCACTGGTGGTGGTATCAACGCTACAACAAAAGGCGGAACTAACAATTTAAGTGGAACTGTTTATAATTTCACACAAAACCAAAACTTAACTGGTAAAACACCCAATGGGGATAAAGCTTTGGCAACCAAGTTAAATCCTTTCAGCGCAATCACCAAAGGTGCTAGCGTTGGTGGTGCAATTGTTAAAAATAAATTATTCTTCTTCGTTAACTACGAAAGTATTGAAAGTAATCGTCCACAACCATTTGATATAGCAGGTTATAAAGGTCCTAGCACTAAAACCGTTATCGACGATTTAGTAGCAACAGTGAAGACAAAATATGGTTATGATATGGGAGGTTATGCTGATAACCCAGAAACAATTAGTTCAAAAAGATTAGCCACTAAATTGGATTGGAATATTAATGCAAATCACCGCTTAAGCTTCTCCTACCGTCATTCAGAAGCAAAGGATTATAACACATCTGCTTCAAGTTCAACAAGAGTTAACTTTTATAACAATGGAGTTTTATATCCTAACAAAACAAATTCAATATCTGCGGAGTTAAGAAGTACTTTCAAAAATGGTATTAGTAACAAAATGTTATTAACCCTTACTGATGTTACTGATGACAGAAGTCAAATTGGAGCTGCTTTTCCTCGTGTAATCATTTATGATGGAAGTAGTTCAAACCAAATCACTTTTGGTTCAGAAAACTTTTCAGCAGCTAACTTGTTAAAGCAAAAGAATAAAAATTTCTTAGATTATATTAAATTTAACGTTAACAAACACAGCCTTACTTTAGGTATTGATTATGAGTTGAGCAAATCATATAACGTGTTTATTCGTGACAACTTTGGTACTTATACCTACAACTCTTTACCTGATTTCTTAAATGATAAAGCGCCTTTATTTTACTCAAGATCTTTCTCATTATTAGATAATACTTATGGTGATAATACAAAAGCGGCTGCAAGTTTTTACACAGGTCGTGGAAGTGCTTTTATCAATGATGAAGTGAGAGTAACAGATAATTTAACCATCAACTATGGTGTTAGAGGTGATTATTCTAAGTTTTTATCTACCCCATTCCAAGATGATTATTTTAACAATAACGCCATCCCTACTTTCCAACTTTATAACTATGATTTAGCAGGTGCAAGAAGTGGTCAAATTAGTGATCCAAAACTTTCTATCTCTCCTCGCTTAGGTTTTACCTATAAAATGCCTGCTGATAGAATCACTATTCGTGGTGGTATCGGTTTGTTCACTGGACGTGTTCCATTGGTATGGCCAGGTGGTGTATACAATAACACAGGAGGAAGTGTAGGTGGTGTTTCTCTTTCATCAACTTCTTCTGCTGCAGCTTTAGCTACCATCAAATTCAGACCTAGTCCTACGCAACAATATACTGCTGGTGATTTAGGTATTAATACTGCTTTTGCAAAAGGTCAGGTTGATTTAATTGCGAAGGATTTCCGTTTACCTAAATTATTACGTGCTTCATTAGCGGTGGATAAGAAATTTGACAATAACTGGTCAGTGACTTTCGAAGGAAGTGTGAGCAAAAACATCAATGAGATTTATTATCAAAGAGTGGACATTTTACCTCCAGTGGGTAACTTAGTTGGCCCAGATAATCGTAACATATATAATGCTGGATCTCAAATCGTATTACCTGCTTATGGCGGATTCGCTGCAGGTAAACCATACACTGGCGTTTATGTAATGAAAAACCAACCTTACAATAGTAAAAAAGGATTTGCTGCAAATTTTACAGCTTCAGTGGATAAAGCATGGGCTGATGGATTCTCATTTAACGCATTCTATACTTATGGAACTGCATTCGTAACCAATGAGCCTACTTCAAGCCAAAACAATAGCCAATGGAGATACATGGAGACTGTAAATGGTCGTAACTATGTGAACAGATCAAGATCTGATTTTGATTTAGGTCACAGAGTAAGCATGTTCGCTGCTAAGAAATTTACTTACTTGAAAGGTGCGATGGCAACTACTGTAAGTATAGTGTATAATGGTCAATCAGGAAGTGCATTTAGCTATGTTTATAGTAATGGTCCAGTTAGAGACCAAGGTGCTACTGAAACTAATGACTTGTTATTTATCCCTACAAAGGATCAATTAACTGCAATGACTTTCATTACACAAACAGGTTATAGCTTGAGCGGTGACGCACAAAAAGCTGCATTCGAAGCTTATATCAGTCAAGATAATTACTTAAGCAAGCACAGAGGTCAATATGCGGAAAGAAATGGTGGAAGATTACCATTCCAAAATGTGGTTGACTTAAAAGTGATGCAAGATTTCTTTGTTAAAGTAAGCGGTAAAAAATACCAATTCCAATTAACGTATGACATCTTCAACTTCACAAATATGTTGAACAGAGTTTGGGGTCGTACTTACTTCTTAAGCAATGATCAATTTGGCTTAGTAAGATATGCGAGTGCAACCAACAGTGTAACTCCTACTTATAGCTTTAATCCAGTTAATAACAATACTCCTTGGGGTATCAGTTCAAGCACTGCACCTAGTTACAGTGCGCGTTGGGTTAGCCAATTGGGTTTAAGATTTAAATTCTAAAACTTATTAGGGTTTACCCTAGTCAGATTTTAACATAAAAAAATCCCCGTCTTGATTCATCAAGTCGGGGATTTTTTTTTAACCCAATATTTGCTTAATTTCAAGGTAATATGGTTACACCAAGTTTACAACAGTTTACCGTTGGCGTGGAGGAGGAATACATGGTATTAGACCCCTCCACGAAGGAATTAAAAAGCCACCAACAAACTATTGTCAACGAAGGACAGAAACTATTCAAGGACAAAATTAAAGCTGAAATGCACCAGGCCGTGGTGGAAGTAGGCACTGGGATATGTAAAAATGTAGAGGAAGCCTTTTCAGAAATTATTGAACTGCGTAATGGCGTACACAAAATTGCAGGGGACTTAGGCTATAGCATTGGCGCTTCAGGCACCCACCCTTTTAGTTTATGGGAAACACAATTGGTGTCAGATCAAAGCAGGTACCAGGAATTGTTAAACGAATTGCAGCAGGCTGCAAGGAGTAATTTAATTTTTGGTCTACATGTACATGTTGGAATGGAAGATCGCCGTATGGCCATCCATATTGCCAATACAGCAAGATATTTTTTGCCGCATATTTATGCATTA